>NZ_JBIBHU010000016.1:0-208804 GCF_042957205.1 Kitasatospora sp. NPDC008115
CGCCAATGCTCCGCAGTGGCTCCCTCCTCCGCCTTGCGATGCACGCACCCCAACGCCGCGGCCTGATCCGACAAGATCCACAAGACGCGCCCTAGAAGACCGGCCGGCCCTCCCGGACCAGGCGCCAGGACTCGGTGAAGAAGTCCGCCGGGTCGATGACGCCCTTCTCCTTCACCCAGGTGATCATCGCGTTGCGGATCTCGTCCGAGTTGGCCCACACCAGCTGGGCCGCCGCGACGTGCGGGAAGTTGCCGCCGCCGTTGGCGCGGTAGTTGTTGACCGCGAGGACGAACCGGGCGTTGGGGTCGATCGGCCGGCCCTCGAAGGACAGGCCGACGATCCGCGAGCCGACCGGCTGGGCGATGTCGATGTCGTACGAGACGCCGTACACCGCGTCGTAGTTGTAGTCCGGGGTGTTCTGCGCGTTGGTCAGCGTGGCCCGGTCGACCGGCGCGCCCGGGGCGAGCTGCGCGTAGTACTTCGCCGAGAACTCCAGGTAGTCCTTGATCTGGGCACCCGTCAGGATGCGGGCCTCCAGGGTGTTCTCGTAGATGTACAGGCCGGCCGCGTCGCGCAGCTTGACCTGGCCGGCCGGGATCCGCGCGGTGCGGTTGAACGGCGCGGCCTGGGCGAGCACCGGCAGCCCGGCGTACTGGCCGCCGGCCAGCGCGGCGCGCACCACGTCGGCCTGGACCCGGCCGATGAGGTCGATGATCGGGGTGTCCCGGAACGGCGCCTCGGCGATGGACAGCTCGGTCCTGGCGGTGCCGATGACCTGGTTGACGTAGGCGACGACCTTCTTGTGCTGGTCGCTCATCAGGCCGACGATCTCCGGGTCCTCGGGGACGGTGTTGGAGTTCAGCACCCGGGAGGAGAGCGAGACGACCTTCCACGCGCCCCTGTCGAACTCGACCTCGAAGTCGAAGCAGGTCAGGCGCTGGCCCCAGCACAGCGGCTCGGAGAGCACGACCGTCTTCCCGGTCTCCTTGTTGACGACCAGGCGCTGGGCGATCTCCTTGTGCGCGTGGCCCACCAGGACGGCGTCGATGCCCGGCACCTGCTCGGCCAGCGCCACCGAGGCGTTCTCCGGCCAGGGCAGCTGGTCGCCGTAGGAGGTGGCCTCGTCCGTGCCGGAGTGGCAGGCGACCACGACGACGTCCGCGCCGGCCGCCCTGACCTTCGGCACCCAGGTCCGCGCGGTCTCGACGATGCCGGGGAAGGTCATCTTCCCGGCGACGTTGGCCTTGTCCCAGATCGCGATGCCCGGGTTGGTCAGGCCGACGATGCCGACCTTGAGGGCCGGGCCGTTGCCCAGCTTCAGCTTGCGGATCACGTACGGCGGGAAGGCCGGCCGGTCGTTGCGGGCGTGCAGCGCGTTGGCGCCCAGCAGCGGGAAGTCCAGCTGCTCCTCGTAGGCGCGCAGGGTGTCGATGCCGTAGTTGAACTCGTGGTTGCCGAGCGCGGCGGCGGTGTACTCCATGGTGTTCATGGCGAGCGCCATCGGGTGCTCGGGCGCGGTGTCGGCCTCGGTGGCGATCGGCTCGACGCGGGCGTAGTAGTACGTCAGCTGGGTGCCCTGGATGGTGTCACCGGCGTCGATGAGCAGGCAGCGGTCCCAGCCCCTCTCCTCGCGGACCTGCTTGGCGAGCGTGGAGATCTTGGCGAGGCCGACCTCGTTGTGCGCCTTGTCGGCGTAGACCGTGTCGGTGAAGTAGTCCCAGTTGAGCACCCGGCCGTGCAGGTCGGTGGTGCCCATCACGGTGAAGGCCTGACGCTTGGTCCGGCCCTTGGCGCGGGCCTCGTCCGGCCCGGCCGCCGCGGCGGGGGAGGCGGCGGCGAGGGAGGCCCCGCTCACGAGGGCGGCGCCGGCGGCGGTGGCGGCGGACCGGGTGACGAAGTCACGGCGGTTCAGGGACATGGGGCGACTCTCCCGTTGGGACTGCGGAACGGACCTCGGTGACGCGCGTAGAAGTACGCGCGTAGAAGTGTGCCCGCGCGGTCACCCCGATGGGTAGCCCCCAGACCTTTCCGGCAGATGAGATCTTGGCGACTCGTTCATGACGCGAGCGGGCAGGCGCGGTACTCCGCACCTGCCCGCTCGGGTGGCGGGATCTAGATGTACCCCTCACGAACCGCGTGGGCGACCGCGTGCGCCCGGTTGCGCAGCTGGAGACGGGTCGTCAGGCCGTGCAGCACGTTCTTGACGGTCCGCTCCGAGTAGGACAGCCGGGCCGCGATCTCCCCGGTGTCCCACCCCTCCGCGACCAGCCGCAGCACGTCCGACTCCCGCTCCGACAGGCCCGCCGGAGCCTGCCCCGGCATGCCCTGCACGGACCGCTGGAGGCGGCCCACCTGGGCGATCAGCCGCCCCTGCAGATCCGCCGGCAGGTCGCCCTCGCCCCGGGCCGCGGCCAGCACCGCGCGCCCCAGCCGCTCCGGCGTCGCCTCCCGGCGCCACAGGATCGCCGCGACGCCGCACTCGACGGCCTCCATCAGCTCGCTCTCGCGCAGCCGCTCGACCACCAGCACCACCCGCTGGCCGCCGCCGCGCACCAGCCGGCGCAGCGCCGCCGTCGCGGCCGCGTCGGCGGACTCGGCGACCAGCACCGTGACCGTGCCCGGCGTGGCCGCCCCCGCGGGGTCCACGACGGCGATCCCCGGGAAGCGGCGCAGCTGCGCCTCCGCACCCGCCCGGGAGAGCGGGTCGGCGGCCTGGACGGCGACCGGCACCGTCGAGGTGCGGGCCGCCGCGGCGGCGACCGGCCGCCCGGCCCCCGCCGTGGTGCGCGCCGCCACGGCGGCGGACACCGGCGGATGAGTGGCCGCCACCGCGGCCGTGCCCGACACGTGCCCGGTCCCGGCGACCGCACGGGACGCCACCGGACGCTGCGGCGGGACCGTGCGCGCGGCGGGCGCCGAAGCCCGGACCGCCGTACCACGGCGGTCGTACTCGGTGTGCAGAACAGTCAAATCTGGCCCCCTCCTGGGAGAAGCCGGCCCGGCCACCCGGCGGACCCCGAACCTCAGGGCTGTGCGCCCCACCCGGGACGGCCGGCCGTTTCGACGGCGATCCGGGAGCGCTGCCCGTGCCCCGGAAACTGCCACCATGCTTCCCGCCCGGGCAGGTCCCCGGCCATCGTGGTCCACCACGAGATCGGGCCCGCCGGGCAGTCCCCGCCGATCGACGGGGGCAACGCCCGGGCCGCCCCCTGGGGTCCTACGGGTGATGGACCTGCCCTCGCGGCAACCGGAATCGGCCCGTCCGGGCCGAACCGCGGGAACCCACGGGTCCACCGGGGTCCATCGCGTCACGGCGAGAACCGGACTCACCGGTAACGCGTGGTTGGCACGTCAAGCCGTTTACCCGGTACAACGGCGGATACTGCCCGATCGGACACCGGCAGGCGGCCGGGAAGGGCAGAAGGGGAGAGAGGGGAAACCGGGGATGAGCACCACCACGTCCACCCACCTCGTGGAACGCGAACCGGAGCTCCGGCAGATCGCCGACCGGGCCGACGCCGCCCGCCACGGGACCGGCCACGTCCTGCTGATCACCGGCGCCACCGGCACCGGCCGCACCGCGCTGCTCGCCGAAGCCGCCCGCCGCGCCGCCGCCGACGGCACCACCGTGCTGCGCGCCCGCTGCTCCGCCGAGGAGACCGCCACCCCCTACGCGGCCGCCCGCCAGCTCTTCGACACCGGCCCCACCCCCGCCGGCCCCTACGGCCGCACCCCCGCCGGCCCCGCCCCCGCCGCCCACCCCGCCGGCGCCACCGACCCCGACACCGCCGAGGCCACCCTCTGGTCCCTGCTGCGCCTGCACGGCACCCACCACCCGCTGCTGCTCGCCCTCGACGACATCCACCTCGCCGACGAGCCCTCCCGCCGCTGGCTGCGCCAGGTCGCCCGCCGCATCGACCGGCTGCCCGCCCTGCTGATCGCCACCGAACACCGCCAGGCCACCCTCGACACCCCGCCCGGCCGCTTCACCCGCGACCTCACCCCCGACCTCGCCACCACCCTGCGCCTCGCCCCGCTCGGCACCCCCGCCGCCGTCCGGATCGCCCGCCGCCACCTCGGATCCGACGCGCCCCCCGGCCTCGCCGCCGACTGCGCCCGCGCCAGCGGCGGCAACCCGCTGCTGCTCACCGCCCTGCTCGCCGACCTCACGGCGGCCGGGACCGACGCCATCTCCGCCGCCATCCCCACGGCCGCCCCGGCCCAGGTGCAGCCCCCGGCCCACTCGACGGTCCACCCGACGATCCACCCCACCGAACTGCCCGCCGCCCTGCCCGAGCGCTGCGGCGCCCTGCCCGGCGGCGCCTTCGCCGAAGCCGTCGACGCCTGGCTGCACGGCGCCGGCCACCGCGCCGTCACCGCCGCCCGCGTCCTCGCCCGGATGCGCGAACACCCCGCCGCCGACACCGCCCCCGCCCCCGGAACCCCGACCCTCGACCCCGTCCCGCTGCTCGCCGAACTCACCGCCGCCGACCCAGGCCGGCTCGCCGGCTGGCTCGCCCACCTCACCCTCCACCGCCTGCTCGACGCCCCCGGCCCCGGCCACTGGCCCCGCTTCGCCCACCCCCTGCTCGCCGACGCCGTCCTCACCGGCCACGCCCCCGGCCACCGGGCCGAAGTCCACCTCGCCGCCGCCGAACACCTCCACCGCACCGGCGCCCCCGACGAAACCGTCGCCGGCCACCTCCTGCTCACCCCCGCCCCCACCCCCCGCTGGGCCGCCGACACCCTGCGCCGCGCCGCCCGCCGGGCCGCCGAGGACGACCACCCCGCCGACGCCGCCGCCCTGCTGCGCCGCGTCCTCGCCGAACCCCTCACCGACCGCCAGCGCGGCCTGCTGCTCACCGAACTCGGCAGCCTCGAAGTCACCCTCGGCCCCGCCGAACGCACCGTCGGCCTGCGCCACCTCGCCGAAGCCGTCCACCTCCAGCAGACCGACGAAGGCGTCTTCCGCGCCGCCAACACCCTCGGCGCCGTCCTCGCCACCCGCGGCGACACCGCCGCCGCCCTCGAACTCATGGACGAGCTCGCCCACCGCTTCGCCGATCAGGAGGACGTCCTCCACGCCGTCCAGGCCGCCACCGCCCAGATCGCCGCCCACGACGGCCGCAGCTGGCTCCAGGTCGTCGAAGGCGTCCAACGCCTCGCCACCCGCACCCCCCACCGCCTCGCCCCGCCCGCCTTCTCCCTGCTCACCGAATTCGACGCCACCAGCGGACTGCTCTCCGCCGCCGAGGTCGCCGAACGCGTCCGCGAACTCCACGACGCCCCCGTCGACCCGCTCTGCCGCTCCTACCTCCTGGTCTCCCTCGCCACCCTCTCCCAATGGGCCGACCTCCTCGACCAGGCCGACGAGATCGTCGCCCGCGGCTTCGCCGACTACCGCGGCGGCCCCCTCGACCCCGGCTACCAGTGCCTGCTCAGCGTCCGCGCCGAAACCAGGATCATGCGCGGCGAGTACCAGGCCCTGCTCGACGACTACGCCCTCACCGCCCCCGCGGCGCCCACCACCAAACCCCCCGTCCCCGCCCTCCAACCCACCCCCTGGGGATCGCCCCAACTGCCCCGCACCCGCACCTGGGGCGCCCCCGGCCGCCCCAACACCGCCACCGGCCCGTCCTGGTGGACCGCCGCCACCCCCGCCGACGACACCGCCCCCGGCCGCTACGCCGAACTCCTCGGCCAGCAGAACGCCCACCTCGTCGCCCAGAGCGTCATCGCCCTCGTCGAGACCGGCCGGCTCTGGCAGGCCCACGGCCTCGCCCGCGCCGTCGCCGCCGACCGCGCCCAGGACTCCTGGGAATGGAACGAGTACCTCTACGCCCGCGGCCTGCTCCGACTCGCCTCCGGCGAACCCGCCGAAGCCCTCACCGACCTCCTCGAATGCGGCCGCCGCCAGAGCGAACGCCAGGTCCGCAGCCCCATCGTCACCCCCTGGCGCTCCATCGCCGCCGAATGCCACCTCCAACTCGGCGAACCCGGCCCCGCCGTCACCCTCGCCGAGGAGGAACTGCGGCTCGCCCGCGTCTGGGGCACCCCCCGCACCGTCGGCCGCGCCCTGCGCGCCCTCGCCGCCGCCACCGGCGGCCGCCACGGCCTCGACCTCGCCGCCGAGGCCGTCGACCTGCTGCGCACCGCCGAGATCGACACCGAACTCATCCCCGCCCTCATCACCTTCGGCCGCCTGCTCGGCGACGGCGGCCGGCGCGGCGCCGCCCGCCGCGCCCTGCGCGAGGCCGCCGGCCGCGCCGAACGCCTAGGCGCAGTTCGCCACCGGGCCGCCGCCATGGAGTCGCTGCGCGCCTCCGGCGCCCGCAACGCCCGCGCCGACCACGCCGGCGCCGAGGCGCTCACCGACAGCGAACTGCGCATCTGCCGCCTCGCCGCCGCCGGGCACTCCAACGCCGAGATCGCCGCCATGCTCCACCTCGCGGTCCGCACGGTGGAGACCCACCTCACCAACAGCTTCCGCAAACTGGGCGTGCGCCGCCGGGTCGAACTGCCCGGTGCCCTGGAGGCATGACGAAGCCGGCCCCGGTCGGAGGGACCGGGGCCGGCCGGGTGCTCCGGTGCGGGCCGTCAGGACGCCGGGACCAGGGCCGCCATCTCGTCCACCGCCCGGGCCAGTTCGGCCGCCGGATCGGCGCCGTCCGGCACCCACGGCTGCCAGGTCAGCGCCCGCAGGTAGCCGTCCACCGCCAGCGGCAGCCGCCGCTGCACGATCGGCTCGGTGGTCGGCCCCGGACCGGCCGTGCGCAGCCGCACCAGCAGCCCCGGCACGTTCGCCGACGCCGGCAGCGGCGCCGAACCGACGAACGACGCCAGCTCCTCCAGCTGCGGCCACAGCCGCGGGGGGAGGACGGGCGGGACCTCCTCGCCCCCGAGCCGCCCGACCGGCTCGACCGGGTTGGCCGGGTTGACCGGCTCGACCGGGCCGTCCGGCGGCGGCTTCCGCCACAGGGTCACCGTCGCGACGTACGACCCCGCCGCGATCAGCAGCCACATCGCCGGCGGCGCCTGGAGGACGTAGGCCGTCGCCCCCGTGGCCACACCCGCTCCTCCGGCGACGGAGAAGCGGGTGGAGGTCAGGTAGGCCCAGAACCGGTTGCCGGACCCGCCGCCACCATTACTGGTAGCCACGGATCTCCTCGAACGCCCCGTCCAGCGAGCCCGTCCCGTCGAACAGCTTGCCGCCGGTCAGGTCCGCGATCCCCTGCAACTGCCCCTTCGCCGCGTCACCGAACAGGATCGGGAACACCGGCACCGACTTCCGCTCCGCCGGCAGCCCGTCGTAGAAGGCCCGGAAGTCCTTGTCCGACGCCCCCTCGTTGCTCTCCCCGTCCGTCATCAGCACGATCGAGGTGAAACGGTCGTCCTTCGCCGCCGACTGCTGGCGCTCGATCACCCGGTACGCCTCCTGCAACGAGGAGTACACCGCCGTCCCGCCGTCCGCCGCCAGCGACTGCACGTCGCCGTCGATCGCCTTCAACTCCTGCTGCGCGCCCGCACCGGACGGCACCGAGTGGGTCTTGGTCGACTTCACCTTCGACGCGAACGAGATCAGCGTGACCTCCTCGCGGTCCCGGAACCGCCGCACCCCCCGGGTGTCGTCCGTGCCCGTCAGCCGCCCCATCGCCGTCTTCAACGACGACAGCCGCGACCCGGCCATCGAGCCCGAGGTGTCCAGCACGTACACCGTCCGCGAAGGCCGGCGCAGCTCGTTCTGGTACGTGGACAGCAGGCCGTCCGCCACCGTCCTGGTGCCCGGGAACGGCAGCTCGCGCAGCCGGTCCTTCGGCAGCCCCGCCGCCGGCACCGACCCGGGCGTGACCGGCCGGCGCAGCGTCAGGTCCGAGATCCGCTTCTGCACGTCCTCCTTCAACAGGTAGGCGGTCAGCCGCTGGAACGACTCGCGCTCCCGCTGCTGCGACGAACTCAGCAGGGTCAGCGGGTAGTTCGCCGAGATCACGCCGTCGGTCGGACGGACCACGGTGAGCTGCTGCTCGGGCGTCAGCGTCTTGTTCAACGACAGCAGCACCGACTCGTAGTTCACCAGCGCCCCGACCGAACCCTGCTCGGCCCTGGTGTACGCCTGGGCCAGCCAGCCCGACGAGCCCGAGGTCAGCTTCTGCCCGGCGAAGAACTGCTTCAGCTGCGGCGTCGCCTTCTGCACGTCCGCCTCGGTCAGCGCCGAGGTCGCCCCCGAGAACGCCGAGGCCACCGCCACCAGCGCGGAGAAGCCCGAGTTCGACCGCGACGGGTCCGCCATCCCGTACGCCAGCTTCCCGGACGTCGCGGCCTCCGCCAGATTGCCCCAGGTCACCTTCGAACCGTCGCCCCACGCGAGGTCGTTGAGCACCGAGGAGCGGATGCCGAAGGCGACCGGGGAGGCCATCACCGGCGTCTCGGACAGCAGCTTCGACTTGCTCCCCTCGTCCAGGTGCAGATACTGGTTCGACGGGAACCAGATCGCGTCGTACTTCCCGTCCGCCTTGCCCGAGGACACCGCGTCCGCCCCGTCCAGCGACCCCGTCCAGGCGAACTGCACGGTCACCCCGGTGGCCTTCTGGGCCTCCTCCAGCACCGGCGCCATGTCCTGGAGTTCACTGCCGGCCAGCACCCGCAGCACCCCCGCCTGCGCGCTCGGCGCCGGCGGGTCGCTCGGCTTCGGCGGGGCCGGCGCGGGCGAGGACGTGCACGCCGTCACCGTCGCCACCAGCAGGGCCAACCCGAGGGCCAGGCCCCGAACACCGTTCTTGCGCATCCTGCTCGCTCCCGTCCCCATGTCCCCCGTCACTGCTTCTTCGCCGCCTGGACCAGGCTCTTCATGATCTCGGCGGTCGGTACCGTGGCCTTGTTGACGTTCGCCGCCTGCAGATCGGTGGCGAACGCGAACTTCGGGTTGCTCTGTGCGGCGTTGACGCTCTGCACCTGCTTCGTGAACGCCTCCGCGCCGGCCACGCCGCCCAGCGGCCGGAAGCCGTACTTGACCTCCAGCTCCCGCAGCTTCGCGTCGTCGGCCAGCGCCTCCCCGAGCTTGCGCCCGTTGTCGGTGAAGCCGACGAGCGTGTGGTCGGAGGTGATGGTGGTGTCCGGGTAGAGCACCACCATGTCGTCCGGGGCCGTCTTCTTCATGACCAGGTCGAGCGCCTGCGACTCGTAGGCGAGGACCAGCGGGCGGCCGTTTCCGGAGACGAAGTCCAGGAAGGGCTCCTCGGTGGAGCTCTTCATGATCCCCTGCTTGGTGACCGCGGCCTTCAGCGCCGGACCGATGGAGCCCACGGTCGCCTGGTCCGTCACCACCTGGTGGTTGTTCAGCAGGTAGGCGAGCATCGCGACGTAGAGCGTCCCGGACGAGGACGTGTCGGGATTGGTGGTGGTCAGGAAGATGTCCCCGGCGAGAGCGTTGGGCCGGTTCTCCGCGGTGAGCTGCTCCCAGGTCCGGTTGGCGGAGACCGCCTTGAGGAACTCGTCCATCGCGAACGTCCAGACGCCGTTCTCGGCCTTCTTCGCCAGGTTGTTGCCCTTGAGGACGGCGGCGACGTCCGAGTGGGTGACGATCACCAGCGGCGAGTAGAACGGCCGGGGCGGCGTCCCGGTCAGCTGGTTCTGCCGGGCGATCTCGTCGGCCGGCAGCTGGCTCGCCGGGAAGACGAAGTCCGCCGAGCCCTTCCCGACGTCGTTCATCTGCCAGGAGCCGGCGCTCTGCACGCTGACCTCAAGCCCCCTCTTGGCCAGCGCGGCCTTGACCTCGGGATCCGCGAAGAACGGGCCCTTCTCCGATCCGATGACGCCGGTGATCTTGACCACGGACTGCTCCGGGTCCTTCTTGAACAGGTTCACGGCCGTGAACACCAGGCCGGCGGCCACCAGTAGTGCCACCACGACCCCGAACGCACCACGCTTCATGCCGGACGTTTCCCCCTCGTCGGAACCACTTCCGGGCCCCGGCATCGCACCGGGATGACGAGCGTCCCGCCGCGCCGCGAGCGGCGGCGGAAGTGACGGTGAACCAGGGGTGAACACACCTTCACGGAATCGCATCAGGGAACGGGCGCCGACGACTCCGGGGAACCTCTCGCACACCGGTCCGACGTTGTGTCAGATTGTTCAACTCTCCTTACGGCAACGGCCATCCTCTTGTCCGGACCCGCATCGTCGTTACGCGCCGGTAATGCCTACTCTCAGCAGTATGCGCCGAGCAAAAATCGTCTGTACCCTCGGGCCCGCCACCGACACCTACGACCAGATCAAGTCCCTGGTCGACGCCGGGATGGACATCGCCCGACTCAATCTGAGCCACGGCTCCCACATCGAGCACGAGGAGCGCTACCGCCGGGTCCGCAAGGCCTCGGACGAGACCGGCCGCAGCGTCGGCGTTCTCGTCGACCTTCAAGGCCCGAAGATCCGCCTCGGCACCTTCGCCGAGGGTCCCGTACTTCTCGAACGCGGCGACGAGTTCACCATCTCCACCGACAATGGCGTCGAGGGAGACCAGAACGGCTGCGGCACCACCTACCCCGGGCTCGCCGGGGACGTCACCGCCGGCGAGCGGATCCTCGTCGACGACGGGCGGGTCACCCTGGAGGTCGTCGGGGTGGACGGGCCGCGGGTCCGCTGCGTCGTCGTCGAGGGCGGCCTGGTCTCCGACCACAAGGGCCTCAACCTCCCCGGCGTCGCCGTCTCGGTGCCCGCGCTCAGCGAGAAGGACATCGCCGACCTGCGCTGGGCCCTGCGGGCCGGGGCGGACCTGGTCGCGCTCTCCTTCGTCCGCAGCGGGCGGGACGTCGAGGACGTCCACCGGGTGATGGACGAGGAGGGGCGCCGGGTCCCGGTCATCGCCAAGGTCGAGAAGCCGCAGGCGGTGCAGAACCTCGACTCCATCGTGGACCGCTTCGACGGGGTCATGGTGGCCCGCGGCGACCTCGGGGTGGAGATGCCGCTGGAGCAGGTGCCGATGGTCCAGAAGCGGGCCGTCAAGCTCGCCCGGCGGAACGCCAAGCCGGTCATCGTGGCGACCCAGATGCTCGACTCGATGATCAACTCCTCCCGGCCCACCCGCGCCGAGGCCTCCGACGTCGCCAACGCCGTCCTCGACGGCACCGACGCGGTGATGCTCTCCGGCGAGACCTCGGTCGGGAAGTACCCGTCCGAGACGGTCCGCACGATGGGCCGGATCATCGAGGCCGCCGAGCAGGACATCCTCTCCGCCGGCCTGCCCACGCTCATCCCGGGCACCAAGCCCCGCACCCAGGGCGGCGCCGTCGCCCGCGCGGCCGCGGAGATCGGCGACTTCCTGCACGCCAAGTACCTGGTCGCCTTCACCCAGTCCGGCGACACCGCCCGCCGGCTGACCCGCTACCGCTCGCCGATCCCCGTCCTCGCCTTCACCTACGAACCGGCCGTCCGCAGCCAACTCGCCCTCACCTGGGGCGTGGAGACCTTCCTCGGCCCGTTCGCGCCCACCACTGACGAGATGGTCGAGCAGGTCGACGCCGCCCTGCTCTCCCTCGGCCGCTGCCAGAAGGGCGACATCGTCGTCATCACCGCCGGCTCCCCACCCGGCCTCACCGGCTCCACCAACCTCGTCCGCGTCCACCACGTCGGCACCCTGGACAACTGACCTCGTACCAGCGGCGCGGCGCCTCCTCGGGGCCGCGCCGCTGTCAGTGCTTGGGCCCGATGTGGGCGTCCATGAGGGATACGGACTCCTTGCGGGCGACGGAGATGTTGACCTGGCCGGTCGGCCGGGGGATCGAGGCCTTCCACTGCACGCCGACGGCGTCGAGCGTGTCGGTGAAGAGGCGGATGATGTCGGTCGAGGTGTTGGTGAAGAAGTAGCGCGGGTACTCGTAGCGCTTCTGGGCGCCGCCGACCGTGCGGGTGGTCCAGTTGGTGATGCGGCAGCCGTCGGAGTGGATCAGGCCGCGGAGGAACTCCCAGGGGTGGGCGTCGACGATCTCCTGCTGCCATGGCTCCAGGGCTATGGTGCGCTCGTGCTTCTTGCCGGGGCCGTGCTGGGGGAAGTAGCAGTACAGGTGCTGTGAGTAGAGCTTGACCACGTAGCAGCCGGGCCGCCGGACTCGGCAGGGCCGGTTGCGCGGCATCACCTGGCGCATGGCCCGGTCGACGGCGTCGATGACGCCGGGCCACTTGGCGTCGCAGCTGATGAAGAGGCTGGCGGTGCGGTGTTGTTCCGGCCAGGTGATGTGGCCGTCACCGAGGTAGAGGCCGAGGAGGTAGGCGTAGGCGGGAGGGTCGAGTGTGTCGCCGAAGCAGTGGACGCAGGTGGAGCGTTTCCGGCCGGGGAGCTCGCTGTGCTTGGCGCGGTCCTGGTGCTTCCACCAGGAGACGGTGCCGGGCGGAACGCCGAACCGGCGGGCCACCTCGGTGTTGCGCATGCCTCCGCGAAGGAGGTGGACGGCTTGTTCGCGCACGGAATTCGTGGTCATGCGCGCCAGCCTCTGCGGGAGGCGCGGACCGTCGCAGGGCCTTTGCTGAAGGCCACTCGATGTGATGAACTTCCCACTGCCTGGGAATATGAGGAAATTCTTGTGCCGAGTGTGGGATTCGAACCCACACGCCCTTTCAGGCAATCGCTTTTGAGGCGATCGTGTCTGCCCTTCCACCAACCCGGCTAGTCGCGCCCGTGAAGGATACCCTGCGCGCATCGTTCGGCGCAGCTAGGTACCCTCGTGCATGCAGTACCCCGCCGGAACGAGGAGCCCCGTGAGCACCGCCGACGAGCAGGCAGAGCCGCTTGAGACCGATTCGCCCCAGATCACCCGGATTGTGATCGCCGAGGACGAGGCGCTGATCCGTCTCGATCTGAAGGAGATGCTGGAGGAGGAGGGGTACACCGTCGTCGGGGAGGCCGGGGACGGCGCTACGGCGGTCCGGCTGGTGCAGGAGCTGAAGCCGGATCTGGCGATCCTGGACGTGAAGATGCCGGTGCTGGACGGGCTGTCGGCGGCCGAGCAGATCCATGAGCAGCACCTGGCGCCGGTCCTGATGCTGACCGCGTTCTCGCAGCGGGAGCTGGTGGACCGGGCGCGGGACGCGGGGGCGATGGCGTACATCGTCAAGCCGTTCTCCAAGAGCGACCTGGTGCCCGCGATCGAGATGGCGGTGTCCCGGTACACGGAGATGCGGACGCTGGAGGAGGAGATCGCGGATCTCACCCAGCGGCTGGAGACCCGGAAGCTGGTGGACCGGGCGAAGAGCGTGCTGCAGACCAAGTTCGGGCTGAACGAGCCGGCCGCGTTCCGGTGGATCCAGAAGACGTCGATGGACCGCCGGATGACGATGGCGGCGGTGGCCGAGGCGGTCATCGAGGAGGGCGCCGCGCAGGACCGCAAGAAGGCCGAGGAGGCCGAGGGTCCCGCGGAGTAGCGGACGAGGAAGGGCCCGGCGGTGCGCCGGGCCCTTCCTCGTGGAGCGGGGCGGGTCAGTCCTCGCCGAGGTAGGCCTTGCGGACGGACTCGTCGTGCAGGAGGTCGGCGCCGGTGCCCTGGAGGACGATGGAGCCGGTCTCCATGACGTAGCCGCGGTCGGAGAGGGAGAGCGCGGCCTGGGCGTTCTGCTCGACCAGCAGGATGGTGGTGCCGTCGGCCTTGAGCTCGACGATGGTCGCCATGATCTTCTGCATCATCAGCGGCGAGAGGCCCATCGAGGGCTCGTCGAGCATCAGCAGCTTGGGGCGGGACATCAGGGCCCGGCCCATGGCGAGCATCTGCTGTTCGCCGCCGGAGAGCGTGCCGGCGGCCTGCTTGCGGCGTTCGCCGAGGATGGGGAAGAGGCCGTAGGCCCGTTCGACGTCCTTGGCGATGCCGTCGGTGTCGCTGCGCAGGAAGGCGCCGAGGAGGAGGTTCTCCTCGATGGTCATGCGCGGGAAGATGTGCCGGCCCTCGGGGGAGTGGGCGAGGCCGAGGGCGACGATCCGGTGGGCGGGGACGGTGTTGATCGGCTGCCCGTCGAAGGTGACGGTTCCGGCGGTGGGCTTGAGCAGGCCGGAGAGGGTGCGCAGGGTGGTGGTCTTGCCGGCGCCGTTGGTGCCGATCAGGGTGGTGACCTCGCCCTGGTTGACGGTGAAGCTGATGCCCTTGACGGCCTCGATCTTGCCGTAGGCGACGCGGAGGTCCTGGACCTCGAGGAGTACGGTCACTGGTCGGTCTCCGTAACGGGGGCGGTGCCTTCGAGCGCGGTGCCTTCGAGCGGGGCGCCGAGGTAGGCGGTGATGACGCGTTCGTCGTTCTGGACGGTCTCGCGGTCGCCCTCGACGATCTTCTGGCCCTGGACGAGCACGGCGGTGCGGTCGCAGAGGTTGAAGATGAACCGCATGTCGTGCTCGATGACGAGGACGGAGACGCCCCGGTCGCGGATGGCGAAGACGAGTTCCTCGGCGGCCCGGGTCTCCTGCGGGTTCATGCCGGCGGTGGGCTCGTCGAGGAGCAGCAGGCCGGGGTCGGAGGCGAGGGCACGGGCGATCTCCAGCTTGCGCTGCTCGCCGTAGGGCAGGTTGCGGGCGAGGTGGTCGGCCTTGCCGGCGAGGCCGGTGAACTCCAGGAGTTCCATGGCCTTCTCGCGGCTCTCGGCCTCGGAGCGGCGGTAGCCGGGGCTGCGCAGGACGGCGGAGAGCAGGCCCTGGCGCATCCGGCTGTGCCGGCCGACCTGGACGTTCTCGAGGACGGTCATGTTGGCGAAGAGCCGGATGTTCTGGAAGGTGCGGGCGATGCCGGCCTGGGTGACCAGGTGGGGCTTGGGGGGCAGGACGGTGCCCCGGTAGGTGACGGTGCCCTCGGTGGGGACGTAGAGGCCGGTGAGGCAGTTGAAGAAGGTGGTCTTGCCGGCGCCGTTGGGGCCGATGAGGCCGATGATCTCGCCGTGGCCGACGGTGAGCGAGACGTTGTTGACGGCGGTGAGGCCGCCGAAGCGCATGGTGACGCCGGAGACGTCGAGCAGGGGTGCGGCGGGGCCGGGGGCGGCGTCGGCGGGTGCGGGGGCGTTGGCGGTGGTCATCTGGGGGTCACGCCCCTGCCTTGGTGAGGGCGACGCCGTCGCCGGTGGGCTGTGCGGGGATGGCGGCCTCGTGGAACTCCAGCTGCCGGCGCCGGTTGGGGATGAGGCCCTCGGGGCGCACGCGCATGAGGACGATGAGGGCGATGCCGAAGGCGAGCAGTTGGTAGTCGGCGAGGAATTCCAGCTTCTTCGGGATGAGGAAGAGGAGGGTGGCGCCGGCCAGCGGGCCGCTGATGGTGCCCATGCCGCCGAGGATGACGGCGGCGAGCAGGAAGGCGGAGTTGGGCGGGAGGGCCTCGGCGAAGGTGTACTGGTCGGGGGTGACGGTGTAGCTGACGTGGGCCTGGACGGTGCCGGCGAGGCCGGCGAGGCAGGCGCCGAGGGCGAAGGCGAGGAGCTTGAGGCGGAAGCCGTTGATGCCCATGGCCTCGGCGGCGGTCTCGTCCTCGCGGATGGCGACCCAGGCGCGGCCGATGCGGGAGTTGCCGACGCGGGCGAAGACCAGCACGACCAGGGCGGTGACGAGGAGCATCAGCAGGTAGTAGTTGGAGAACCGGCCGAGTTCGACGCCGAAGACGGTGGTGGGCTTGCCGAGGTCCCAGCCGAGGATGGTGAGGTCGGGGATGCGGGGGATGCCGTTGGAGCCGTTGGTGACCTTGGGGCCGGTGGTGCCGTTGAGGTTGAGCATGGTGATGCGGAAGATCTCGCCGAAGCCGAGGGTGACGATGGCGAGGTAGTCGCCGCGCAGTCGCAGGGTGGGGGCGCCGATGACGACGCCGAAGACCATGGAGACGACGGCGCCGGTGAGCACGGCGGCCCAGAACGGGAACTGGACGTGGATCGGCGAGGCGGGGGAGCCGGAGACCAGGGCGGCGCTGTAGGCGCCGACGCCGAGGAAGGCGACGTAGCCGAGGTCGAGCAGGCCGGCGAGGCCCACGACGATGTTGAGGCCGAGGGCGACGGTGGCGAAGATCAGGATGTTGGTGGCGACCGAGGTGTACTGGTCGCTGGTCTGGGTGAAGGGGAAGCTGGCGGCGGCGGCGAAGGCGGCGCCGGTGGTGACGGCCTGGTACTTGACGGTGAGCGCGCGCAGCCGGGCGATCAGGCCGGAGCGGCCGAGTGCGGCGATCACGGCGGCGGCGAGCAGCAGGTAGCCGGTGAAGAGTTCGCCGTACTCGGTGTCGATGCCGAAGGTGATGGCGAACAGGCCGATGGCGAAGGCGACCACGATGAGGCCGACCTCGGCCCAGGACGGCAGCTCGCGCGGGGTGGGCAGCGCGCGTTGGACGTTGCCGAGCCGCAGCCAGGTGTTGGCGAGGTGGCCGAGCTGGACGAGCAGGACGGCGCCGGTCGCGATGGCGAGGCCGCCGGCGAGCGCGGTGAGGACGGGGGCGACCGGCTTGTCCTCGGGGATCGCGTGGGTGGCGAACCAGACGACGGGGGCGACCGGGACGAGCACGAAGAGCCGTCGGTCGAGGATGCGCAGCGGGACGGCGGTGCGCCGGTCGAGCGGCAGGCCGAGGGCGCCGGCGACGGCGAGCAGGGAGCCGGCGGCGAGGCCCCAGCCGCCGGGTTCGAGGTGGGCGAGGCCGCCGAGGTCGGTGGCGATGGAGAGGACGGAGAACCAGCCGACGGCGAGGGCGCCGGTGGCGGCGAACAGGACGGCGTTGTGGCTGTGGCGGGGGGCGGCCCAGCGCAGGCCGGGGACGCCCTGGGTGGCGAGCAGCAGCAGGAGGGTGACGAGTCCCGCGGTGAGGGCGAGCCACTGGAGTCCGGCGGGGGAGCCGTAGTAGGTGAGGTCGCCCGGGAAGTCGGGGGTCCAGGTCCAGGGCATCAGGGCGGAGCCGGCGACGGCGAGGGCGCCGAGGCCGGTGAGGAGGGCGGCGGTGCGGCCGGGGAGGGGGATGACCGGGGTGGTTTCGGTGCTGTTGGTGGTCATGGTGCTCACGCCCTGTCCGCGACGCGCTCGCCGAGCAGGCCCTGGGGCCGGACGAGCAGGACGACGATGAGGAGTACGAAGGCCCAGACGTCCTTCCAGGCGCCGCCTCCGAAGAGGTCCATGCCGGGGAGGTTCTGGATGTAGCCGGTGGCGAGGGCTTCGGCGAGGCCGAGGGTGATGCCGCCGAGCATGGCGCCGTAGATGTTGCCGATGCCGCCGAGGACGGCGGCGGTGAAGGCCTTGAGGCCGAGCAGGAAGCCCATCCGGAAGTCGACCTGGCCGCTGCGCAGGCCGTAGGCGACGGCGGCGACGGCGGCGAAGGCGGCGCCGATGGCGAAGGCCATGACGATGATCCGGTCGGTGTCGATGCCCATGAGCTTGGCGGTGTCGGGGTCCTGGCTGGTGGCCTGCATGGCGCGGCCGGAGCGGGTGCGGGTGACGAACCAGCCGAGGGCGATCATGCAGAGCGGCGCGGCGATGATCAGGAAGAGGTCGCTGCGCTGGATGGCGACGGAGCCGATCTCGAAGGGGTCGCCGGGGATCTTCGGGAAGACCCGGGCCTTCTTGGCGTCCGGGTAGAAGGCGAAGACCAGTTGCTGCAGGGCGATGGACAGGCCGATCGCGGTGATCAGCGGGGCGAGCCGGGGGGCCGTGCGCAGGGGCCGGTAGGCGAAGCGCTCGGCGGCGACGGCGGTGAGGGTGGAGACCAGGATGCCGGCGATCAGCATCAGCGGTAGGGCCAGCCACAGGGTGGTGCCGCCGGGGAGGGCGAGGTAGGCGGTCAGGGCGCCGAAGCCGCCGACCATGACGATCTCGCCGTGGGCGAAGTTGATGAGCTGGACGATGCCGTAGACCATCGTGTAGCCGATCGCGACGAGCCCGTAGAGGGCTCCGAGGATCAGGCCGTTGGCCAGCTGCTGCGGTAGGTCGTGCACCGCTGGGCCTCCGTTGTGCGTGTGGGTGTCCGCGTGGGTGGTGGATGTGGGTGCGCGCGGGGGTGCTCGTGGCTTCCCCCGCGCGCTGACTCCGGTGTGCTGTGGTGCGCCTGACGATGGGTCAGGGGGCGGTTCAGCCGTTGAAGGTGCCGGACTTCTCCACGGCCCACTTGCCGTCCTTGACGGTGTAGACGGTGAGCTGCTTGTTGGTGGTGTCGCCGAACTCGTCGAAGGAGACCTTGCCGGTGACGCCTTCGAAGGTGACCTTCTGGACGGCCTCGACGGTCTTGGCGCGGGCGTCGGCGGGGATCTTCCCGCCGTTGGCGGCGGCGACGGCCTTGACGCCCTGGATGATGGCCCAGGCGCTGTCGTAGGAGTAGCCGCCGTAGGTCTCGTAGGCGTCCTTGAAGCCGGCGGCCTTGTAGTCGGTGATGAACTTGGCCGCGGTGGGCAGCTGCTCGACGGGCAGGCCGACGGCGGTGGCGAGGTCGCCCTGGCCCTTGGGGTTGAGCTTGATGAAGTCGCCGCTCTGGATGCCGTCGCCGCCCATCAGCGGGATGGTGACGCCGGCGTCCTTGAGCTGGAGGGAGAGCGGGCCGGCCGCGGGGTACTCGCCGCCGTAGTAGACGGCGTCGGCGCCGGAGGACTTGACCTTGGTGACGACGGCGGCGAAGTCGCGGTCGTCGGGGTTGACGTGCTCCTCGCCGGCGATCTGGCCGCCGTTCTTGAGGAACTGGCCCTTGAAGGTGGCGGCGAGGCCGGCGCCGTAGGTCTTCTGGTCGTCGATGATGAAGACCTTGGTCTTCTTGGCGTCCTTGACCAGGTAGTCGGCGGCGAAGGGGCCCTGGACGGCGTCGGTGGTGGCGGTGCGGAAGTAGGTCTTGAACGGCCGGGACTTCTCGCCGCTGGCCCACTTCTCGCCCTGGCTGAGGGCGACGCCGGTGTTGGCGGGGGAGATCTGGACGAGCTTGGCGTCGTTGAAGATCTGCTGCATGGACTGGGCGACGCTGGAGTTGAGCGGGCCGACGACGCCGATGACGTCCTTGTCGCCGACCAGCTGGGTGGCGTTCTGCTGGCCCGGTCCGGGCTTGCCGGTGTCGTCGAGGGCCTTGATCTCGAACTTGACGCCGGGGACCTCGTTCTTCTCGTTGGCCTGCTTGACGGCGAGTTCCACGGAGTTGCGGATGCCGAGGCCGAGGGCGGAGAGGTCGCCGGTGAGCGGGGCGTCGACGCCGATGACGACGGTGGTCCCGCCGCCGCTCTTGCCGCTGTCCCCGGACTTCTTGTCGTCGCGGGAACCGCACGCGGTGAGGGTGAGGGCGCCGATCACGGCAATGCTCACGACAACTGCTGAACGATGACGCACGAGGGTCCCCTTCGGTTCAGGAGGGCGCCGCGCCTGAACGGCGGGAGCCTGGATGCGCGGTGGGCCTGGCCCATTCCGGTGGCGCGGTGACTGGCCGTGACTCTAGATGCCGGTCGGCGGCTCGGGCAGTGGTGCGGCGAGGCTGTGATTCTCTTGTTATGAGCACACAGAGAAGTCGTCTCAGCATGTGGTCGTTCCGGTCCGATCGATCCGTTGGTGCCGGGGGTTCCGTTCCCAACTCGCCCTATGTAAGGCGTAGAAGGGCAGGTGACTCCTGGCCTCGCCGATAATCGGACGGCGTCGTCCGGGGTGTTGGCACCGGTCGTGAGCGTCCGAATATCGGACGACGACCGGGCCGACAGGCTGCTTTCGCCTGGTTCGACCCCCCGAGACTGTCTGTTGCTTGGATGTCCTACTTGTTACGCAGTGTTACATCGCCCGAAATGCCCGGACATGCCGCCGCCCCCTTGTCCAGACCAACGACTGCCCAGGGCGGTCGAAGGTCAAACAAGGGGGCGGGCAAGGGATTTGACGATGAATCGGGTCAGAGGTCGCGCAGCATGCAGGTGAGGCGGCAGCTGGTGACCCGCTTGCCGGTGTCGTCGGTGATCGCGATCTCGTAGGTGGCGGCGGTGCGGCCCTTGAAGACCGCGGTCGCCACGCCGGTGACCAGGCCGGAGGTGGCCGAGCGGTGGTGGGTGGCGTTCAGGTCCACGCCCACCGCGTACCGGCCCGGGCCGGCGTGCAGCATCGCGCCGACCGAGCCCAGCGTCTCGGCCAGCGCCGCCGAGGCGCCGCCGTGCAGCAGGCCGTACGGCTGCTGGTTGCCGTCCACCGGCATGGTGCCGACCACCCGGTCGCCGGAGGCCTCGACGATCCGGATGCCCAGCTTCTCGCCGAGCCGCCCGCCGGAGAAGGTGCCCGGGTCCACGCCGAGCCGGGCGAAGTGCTCCAGCATCTCCGGCGAGACGTCGAGGAGGGGGGCCTGGGCGGCGCCGCCCGGGGTCGCGCCGGGGAAGGTGCCGGGGGAGGCGGTGGGGGAGGTGGTGGCTGCGTCGGGGGCCGGATCGGTCATGGGGGAGCTCCTGCCGCTCGGGGGTCACGTCGTCGTGCTGCCTGTGATCGTACGACCGTCCTACTCGGCGGTAGAGGCGGTGACGGGAGGAAGCGGGTGTGGCGCCCGGGGCGTGAGCGCACCGGAGGGGCGCCCGCCCCCGGCGTGCCCCTTTTGTCGGTGCCGGGCCCTAGGATCGGTGGCCGGTAGTGGAATCGGCAGGAACGGACGTTGACGTGGCTACGCAGAGTACGGACAAGGGCGCGCCGGGTGGCGGCGGGACCGGATCGCGGCCCCGCCTGATGCTGCTCGACGGCCACTCCATGGCCTACCGGGCGTTCTACGCGCTGCCCGTGGAGAACTTCAACACCTCCACCGGCCAGCCCACCAACGCGGTGTACGGCTTCGCCTCGATGCTCGCCAACACCGTCCGGGACGAGGCGCCGACCCACCTCGCGGTCGCCTTCGACCTCTCCCGCCAGACCTTCCGCTCGGTCGAGTTCCCGGACTACAAGGCCAACCGCGCCAAGACCCCGGACGAGTTCCGCAGTCAGGTCGGCCTGATCGGCGAACTGCTCGACGCCATGAACGTGCCGCGGCTGACCGCCGAGGGCTTCGAGGCCGACGACATCATCGCCACCCTGGCCACCGCCGCCGAGGCGGCCGGCTACGACGTCGACATCGTCACCGGCGACCGCGACTCGCTCCAGCTGGTCAGCGAGCACATCACCGTGCTCTACCCGACCAAGGGCGTCTCCGAGCTGACCCGCTACACCCCGGAGAAGGTCGCCGAGAAGTACGGCGTCACCCCGCGCCAGTACCCGGACCTCGCCGCGCTGCGCGGCGACCCGTCCGACAACCTGCCCGGCATCCCCGGCGTCGGCGAGAAGACCGCCGCCAAGTGGGTCAACCAGTTCGGCTCCTTCGAGGAGCTGGTCGCCCGCGCCGACGAGGTCAAGGGCAAGATCGGCGAGAAGCTGCGCGAGCACCTCGACTCGGTCAAGCGCAACCGCGTCCTCACCGAGCTGGTCCGCGACGTCGAACTCCCGCTCGGCGTCGGGGACCTGGCCCGCGCGCCGTTCGACCAGCCGGCCGTCGGCGCCCTGATGGAGTCGCTGGAGTTCCGCAATGCCAACTTCCGCGACCGGGTCTTCGGCATCGACCCGGCCGCCGCCGAGCCCGAGGCCGCCGAACTCGCCCCCGGCGTCGACGTCGACGGCGAACTGCTCACCGACCCCGGCACCCTCGCCGCCTGGCTGCGGGAGCACGCGACGGACAAGTCCCCGGTCGCGCTGGCCGCCGTCTACCAGTGGGCGCTCGGCAGCGGCGAGGTCACCGAGGTCGCGCTCGCCGCCGGGGAGGCCGCCGCCTGGTTCGACCCGGCGCTGCTCGCCGAGGAGGACGAGCGCGCCTTCGCCGGCTGGCTGGCCGACCCGGCCGCGCCCAAGGCGCTGCACATCGCCAAGCAGGTCATGCGCGCCTTCGCCGAGCGCGGCTGGACCATCGAGGGCGTCGTCGCCGACACCGCCCTCGCCGCCTACCTGGAGAAGCCCGGCCGGCGCACCTTCACCCTGGAGGTGCTCGCCGAGGAGTACCTGGCCCGCTCGCTCGCCCCGGCCCCCGCCGCCGAGTCCGGCCAGCTCGCCTTCGACGCCCCGGAGGAGGATCCGGCCGCGCACGCCCAGGCCCTGATGCTCCAGGCCCGCGCCGTGCTCGACCTCGCCGCGCTGTTCGACACCCGCCTCGCCGAGGTCGGCGCCACCGAGCTGCTGCGCGACATGGAGCTGCCGATCGCCGCCCTGCTCGCCCGCATGGAGCGCACCGGCATCGCCGCCGACCGGGGCTGGCTCACCGGCCTGGAGTCCCAGTTCGCCGCCGAGATCCAGCGCGTGGTCGAGGAGGCGCACGCCGCGGCCGGCCACGAGTTCAACCTCGGCTCGCCCAAGCAGCTCCAGGAGATCCTCTTCGGCGAACTCGCCCTGCCGAAGACCAAGAAGATCAAGACCGGCTACACGACCGACGCCGACGCGCTCACCTGGCTCGCCACCCAGACCGACAACGAGCTGCCGGTCATCCTGCTGCGCCACCGCGACCAGGCCAAGCTGCGCACCACCGTCGAGGGCCTGCTCAAGACCGTCTCCCCGGCCGGGCGCATCCACACCACCTTCAACCAGATGGTCGCCGCCACCGGCCGGCTCTCCTCGCAGGACCCGAACCTGCAGAACATCCCGGTCCGCACCGAGGAGGGCCGGATGATCCGCCGCGCCTTCGTCGTCGGCGAGGGCTACGAGTCGCTGCTCACCGCCGACTACTCGCAGATCGAGCTGCGGATCATGGCCCACCTCTCCGAGGACGCGGCGCTGATCGAGGCCTTCGCCAGCGGCGAGGACCTCCACACCACCGTCGCCTCCCAGGTGTTCGAGGTGCCGGGCGGCTCCGTGGACGCCGAGATGCGCCGCAAGATCAAGGCGATGTCCTACGGCCTCGCCTACGGCCTCTCCGCGTACGGGCTCTCCCAGCAGCTCGGCATCAAGCCCGCCGAGGCCCAGGGCCTGATGGACACCTACTTCGAGCGCTTCGGCGGCGTGCGGGACTACCTGCACCGGGTCGTCGAGGAGGCCCGCGCCACCGGCTACACCGAGACCCTGCTCGGCCGCCGCCGCTACCTGCCGGACCTCAACAGCGACAACCGCCAGCGCCGCGAGATGGCCGAGCGGATGGCGCTCAACGCCCCGATCCAGGGCTCGGCCGCCGACATCGTCAAGATCGCCATGCTCCGGGTCGACGAGGCGCTGCGCACGGCCGGGCTGACGTCCCGGATGCTGCTCCAGGTGCACGACGAAATCGTGCTGGAGCTGGCGCCGGGCGAGCGCGAGCCGGTCGAGGCGATCGTCCGCGAGCAGATGGCGGGCGCCTACCCGCTGCGCGCCCCGCTGGACGTCTCGGTCGGCGTGGGCGCCGACTGGGAGGCCGCCGCGCACTGACGTACCGTCAACAGGTCCCGGGCGGAGCCTCGTCGAGGCTTCTCCCGGGGCCTTCTCGGGACCAGGGAACGGTCCTACCCTGGCAGGTATGCCTGCCGATGAGCTGATCCGGCGCGGCCGCGACGGCAGCACCGTCGACCTGGTGCTCGAGCCGGGTGGGGGCTCCTGGCCCGCCGCCGTGCTCCTGGTGCTGCGCCAGCTCGCCGTCCTGCTCGCCGTGGGCCTCGCCTTCCTGCCTGCCGGCATGCTGCTGGTGGGGGTCGCGGTGATCGTCGGCGCCACCTTGGTGGCCGCGGTGACCGTCTGCGCGGCGCTGTGGGTGTCCGCCGCGCTGGTCCTGTGGCCGTTCGTCGCGGCCGGGGAGCTGAGGGAGGTCCGCCGGGTGCAGTTCGCCCCGGCCCAGGCCCCGACCGAACTGCGCTTCGTCCGGGGCGCCCGCGCCGACGCCTGGGTCCCGATCTCCGACCTCCGGCGCATCCAGCTGGACGAGACCGTGGAGGAGCCCTACGAGGGTGACCCCGAGCCGGCCGGGCACACCCTCGACCTCACGGTGGTGACCCTGACCGGCGGCGACGGCCGCCCGCACAGGGCGCCGAAGGGCACCGACGCCGACGCGCTCCAGCGCTCCCTGGAGGACCTGCTCGGCCCGGCCGGCGTCCCCGTCCTGCGCCGCACCGAACGGAGCGTCCGCCGCAAGCCCCCGACCCCCTCCGGCGGCTGGGTCTACGGCGGCTCGGGCTCGGCCAACTCCGGCGGGAGTTTCTCCGGCGGCGGGTGAGCCGGGCTTGCGGCGGACGCGCCGTCCGCGCGACCGGGGTTTTGGGGGATCCGCCGAAGTCCTCCGGTCCGCCCTTGTGGCCTGTGGGGGTTGATACCGGGTCAGCAAACCCCTTCACTTGTCATGGCGTCGTCGCTTCTTGATCGCGGCACCGATGCACTGGCGCACCGGCACACGATGCTCCGACGCATCAAGGCTCCGACACATCAACGCTCCGACGCCTCACCCGACGAGTCTGGAGATCCCCTCATGTCCCAGTCCCGCCTGCGATGCGCCGTCGTCGCGCTCACGGCCCTGCCCCTGCTCGCGCTCGGCGCGGGCCAGGCGGTGGCCGCCCCGGCCGCCGCCCCTTCGGCGGCCCCGGCCGCGGCCACCTCCCAGGTGACCGCGATCGAGGACGGCATCGCCCGCACCCTCGCCACCTCCCTCACCGACCCCGCCCTGAGCGAGCGGCTGCGCTCGGCGACCGCCACCGCGCCCGGCGGCGCCGAACTCGCCCCGCTGGCCGCCGGCGCCCCGGGCCTCGCCGCCGCCACCGCCCGGGCGGACCGCGGCATCGCCACCGCCAAGGGCCTCGGCGCCGACCTCGGCCCGCTGCTGCGTGTCCAGCTGGCCGACCCCTCCATGCGCGCCGCCCTCGACGCGGGCGCCGCACCGCTGGTCGCCGTCGCCGCCACCGACGACCACGCCCGCACCGTCCGCGCCTACGACACCGCCGGCCGGTCCCTCGGCCTCGACACCGGCACCCTGCCCACCCGCCCCGTCTACCTGGTCGACATCGACACGGCCAAGGCGATGACCGCCGGAATCGAGCTGCTCCAGCGGGAGTTCGCCGCCCAGGGCCTCGGCTCCGCCGCGCAGGCCGCGTCCGGCTGGTGGGGCACCAAGATCACCTCCATCCAGGTGAGCGACGACGAGGAGCCCTGGTTCAAGGGCGCCGCGGAGATGTTCAGCCTGGTGAGCGGCTTCGGCCAGGACGGCAAGGTCCGGGTCGACTCGGTCGCCATGCCGTACCTCCAGTACGACGGCACGGTGTACTACCCGAACCAGATCCTGGTGAACTGGTCCAACTACAAGTACAACCTGGCCGACGTCGTCCTGATGGAGGACGACGGCGACACCAACTACCTGGCCCTCGCCAAGGCCGTCGCCGCCGTCCTGCTCACCATCACCGACCAGGGCGCCTACATCCCCCTGGTCAACGCCGTCCTGGACGCCCTGCCCGCCTCCTGGTGGGTCGACGACCCGGACTACGTCGACTCCTGGTACACCCTCGCCCGTACCAGCACCGGCCGCCTCAACGGCGCCCGCGCCAACGGCTGGATGACCGTCGAGCCCTACTGGGTCAGCCAGCTCTGACCGCCGCCCCACGGCACCCCCGCCGTCGGCCCCCTCTCGGGCCGGCGGCGGGGGCGATCAGTCTGGTGACACCGGGGGAGCGGGCGCGTAGCGTGGAGAGCGAGGTTGTCGTGCGACAGGCCCGACCGTGACGCGTGCGCGGTCGCGGCCCGGACAGCCGAGGAGGAAATCCATGTCCAGGGAACTGCTCTTCTACCGGGCCGGTGACGGCCACATCGCCGTCGGAAGGTTCGGCACCGACGCCGGCTACACCGAACTCCTCGGCGGGGGTCTCGCCGCCGGGTGGACCCACATCGTCCCGGTGGGCCGGGAGTTGCTCTTCTACCGCGCCGGCGACGGGGTGACGAACGCCGGCCGGATCGAGCAGGACGGCCACTTCACCCAGCTCTCGGCGACCACGCTGGCGGCCGGCTGGACGCATGTCGTCGCGGTGGGCCGAGAGTTACTGTTCTACCGGATCAGCGACGGCCACATCGCCACCGGCCGGCTCGACAACGCCGGCACCTACACGGATCTGCACAGCGGCGGGATCTCCGGAACCTGGAAGCACGTCGTACCGGTGGGCCGGGAGGTGCTGTGCTACCGGGACGTCGACGGTACCTTCGTGACCGGCAACGTCGACGTCAAGGGCAACTTCACCAACCTCGACAGCGGCGGAATCGCCGCCGGGTGGACGCACATCGTGCCGCTCGGCCGCGAGCTGCTGTTCTACCGGGCCGGCGACGGCCGCATCGCCACCGGCCGGCTCGACCTCGACGGCGCCTTCGCCGACTTGGCCTCCGGCGGGTTGGCCGCCACCTGGACCCATATCATCTCCGTGGGGCGGGAGTTGCTGTTCTACCGGGCCGGCGACGGCTCGGCCGCCGCCGGCCGCCTCGACACCGAGGGGATCTACACCGACCTGGCCGACCTCGGCTTCGCACCCGGCTGGTCCACCATCATCGCCACCACCGCCTGACCCGGACCGGGCTGTTGCCGCCCACGCCGTGCGTCGGCACGTCGCGCCGGGCCGGACGGCCGCAGTTGATCAACCCGTGTGACAGGAGTGGTTCCGTACTACCGTGGGCCCGATGACAACGGAATCCACGTCGACCGGACGGCCCGCCTCCCTGGCCGAGGCGCCGACGCTCCAGGCCCGCAACTCCGCCGCCTTCTGGACCGCGACCGGCGTGTCCCGGGGGCACGAGGTGATCCGGCGCCGCGGATTCGTCGCCGTCGACGGCGACCGGCGTGCCGGCCTGCGCATCCTGGTCCAGGAACCCGACCTCGACCCGGGCGAAGTGGCCGAGTTGGGCGAGCTGACCCGCCGGGCCGCAGGACCGGTACTCGTCGAGGACCCGTTCAGCTCGACGGACCTGGGCCACCTGGGCCTGCGCACCTGGCAGATGCCGGTCATGCTGCGCCCGCCCGGCCCCGTCGACGCCCCGGCCCTGGAGGTGACCCGGGCGCGGCGGCCCGAGGACCTCGGGGCGGCCGAGCGGGTCGTGATCGAGGGCTTTGAGCTGAACGCATTCGAGCCCCACCGCCCCGGCGAGCTCTTCCCTGCGGGCCTGATCGAACAGCCGGGCGTGGACGTGTTCGTCGCCTCGGTCGACGGCGCGGTCGCGGGAGCCGGCGTGAGAGTGGTGGCCGACGGCGTCGCCAGCCACTACTGGATCGCCACCTCCTCCGCCTTCCGCTCCCGCGGGGTCGGCCGCGCCGTCATGCTCGGCGCCCTCGCCCACGTCACCGACCTCCCGGCCACCCTCACCGCCTCGAAGCTGGGCCGCCCGCTCTACGAGTCCCTGGGCTACACCGCCGCCGCCCCCGCGACCTGGTGGGCCTCCGCATAGGAAGTCGGCGGAGCCGACTTCCTATGACTCGCGGCGTGTCGCACACATACACTCGACGGGGTGAAATCGCCCACGGCACCGCACAGTTCGAGAAGCGCCGACGATCTCGGCCTCCAAGGTGGCCTGCTAGAGTCCGCCGTGTTCGGATGCCGATTTCCAGGCACGAACAGGTAGGGAGCGCTTCTGTGATCAGCGATGCCGTCGGCCGCCACCCGGAGCGGGCTTTCCGGCTGATCGTGACGGGCGGTGGAACCGGCGGGCACACCTATCCGGCGCTTACCGCGGTCCGTACCGTGCGGGCGAGGCTCGCCGCGGCCGGCCGGGCGCTGGATGTTCTGTGGGTCGGCACGGCGGACAGCCTGGAGTCCCGTGTCGCGGCGGGCGAGGGGATCGAGTTCGCGGCAGTTGCCACGGGGAAGATCCGACGTCACCGGAACCCGATCAAGATGGTCTCCCCGGCGAACGTGCGGGACATGGCGCGTGTGCCGCTCGGCGTCGCCCAGGCCCGCGCAGCGGTCTCCCGGTTCCGCCCCGACGTAGTTCTGGCCACGGGCGGGTACGTCGCGGTGCCGGTGGGCATCGCCGCTTCGCTGTGTCGTCGCCCGCTCGTCGTCCACGAGCAGACGGTGCGCCTGGGCCTGGCCAACCGCACGCTCGCGGGACGGGCGGCTCGCATCGCGGTGTCCTCCGACTCCACGCTGCCGCTGCTGCCGGAGACGGTCCGCTCGATTGCGGTCGTCACCGGCAATCCGGTGAGGCCCGAGGTTCTGACCGGTCACGCGGACAAGGCGATCCAGGCGCTCGGGCTGCACGGATTCCGCCAGGATCTGCCGACCGTGTACGTCACCGGTGGCGCGCAGGGCTCGGAGCAGATCAACAGCCTGGTGGCCGAGGGTCTGCCCTGGCTGCTGGCCGGCGCCAACGTGATCCACCAGTGCGGCCCGGCGAACGTCGAATCCCTGCGGGCCCGCGCGGCGGCTCTTTCCCCGCATCTGGCGTCCAGGTATCTGCTCACCGGGTTCGTCGGTTCCGAGCTGCCCGACGTCCTGGCGCTGGCCGATGTGGTGGTCTCCCGCAGTGGAGCGGGCACGATCGCGGAGCTGACGGCGCTGGGCAAAGCTGCCGTCCTCGTCCCCCTCGCCAGCTCGGCGGGCAATGAGCAGGCCCACAATGCCAGCCACCTGCACGACGCCGGGGCGGCGGTCGCCCTCCTAGGCGATGTGACGGCGGAGCGCCTCCGTGAGGCGGTCGATCCGCTGCTGACCGACGCCCACCGCCGCACGGGCATGGCTGAGCGGGCGCGCTCCCACGGCCGGCCGGATGCCGCCGACCGCCTGGTGGACCTGCTCATCTCGACCGCCGCCCAGCACTGACGAGCAGGCATGGCCGGGAGCCCGGGGCGAAGGTTCGCCCCGGGCTCCCGCCGTGCTCAGGCACCGCGGACACTGGTCCCGTCTGCGGACCCTGCCCGCGTCCAGCCGCTGCGTTCGCCGAGTTCGGCGTTGTCACGGCTGTAGTGGGTGACCGCTGTGGACGCCTCCTGCGGGCGTGGCACGATCCGCTCCAGCCTGGGCAGCGTGTCCGAGATGAGCAGCCGCCCGTGTTCCATGGCCCGCTGCCACACGTCTTTGACCTCGTCCACGTCCGGCCAGATGGAGAAGACCGCTTCGGCCAGGATCGGCCCGGAGTCGATCCCGGAGTCGATGACGTGGATCGTGATGCCGTGCAGGTGCTCGCGGTTGTGCAGTGCCCAGTTGACTGGCCGAACGCCCCGGTAGCCGGGCAGGCGGCCGGGATGGCAGTTGATGATGTGTTCGGTGGCGTCGACCAACTCAGGGCCGATGAGCTTGTCATAGAGAACGCTGAACACCAGGTCGCAGCGGCCCGGCTCCAGGTCCCGCCAGTCTCCTGAGCGCAGGATGCGGGTGGCGGGCCAGCGCTCGGTGACGTAGCCGGACAGCCGCACGTCCCAGTCCGGCTCGACCGCGTTCGGGATCACGGTGTCCAGTACGGTGCCGGTCAGAGCAGCGATGGTCTCGCACGCGTGCGCGGCGAGGGCCCCCTTCCCGAGGACGGCCGCGCGCCTCACCGCCCGCTCCCGGTAACGCACTTGAGGGCGGCGGCGACGTGGTGGACGTCGTCCTCGGTCATCTGCTGGTGGAACGGCAGCGACAGGATCTCCTCCCCGACCTGCTCGGTGATCGGCAGGCTTCGCCGCCACTGGGCGAAGGCGGGCTGGAGGTGGTTGGGCGGGTAGTGGACGCCGACCGCGATTCCTGCGGCAAGCATCCGCCGGAAGACTGCGTCCCGATCGGCGACCCGCACCACGCACAGGTGCGGCACCGTGTGGTCCACGTCCACGTCCACCAGGGTGACGCCCTCCGCGCAGCGCAGGGCCGCTCGGTAGGTTCGCCACAGCTCCTGACGCTTGACCTCGGTGCTCTTGAACCTGGGGAGCTGGGCCAGCCCGATCGCCGCGTTGATCGAGGACAACTGGTAGCGCAGGCCGAAGCCCTCCACACGGTAGGACGTGGCGGTCTGCCGTTCGGCCTGCGAGGCGACGACACCGAGCAGCCGCAGCCTGCGGATCGTGACGGCCTCCTCGGGGGTACGGGGGATGACCATCCCGCCCTGGCCGCACGTCAGGTTCTTGACCGGTCCGAAGGAGAAGCACGTCAGATCGCCGGTGCTGCCGACCCGGGCAGGGCCGCTGTAGGAGCCGAAGGCGTGGGCGGCGTCCTCGATGACGACGATGCCCTGCTGGTCGAGCGTGCTCCGGATTCCGGAGAGGTCAATGGCCCGGCCGCCGAACAGAACGGGCATCACGGCCCGGGTGGCGGGGGTGATCGCCTCCGCCACCGCGTCCGGCTCGATGCACAGGGTGCCGGGGTTGATCTCGATGAAGTGCGGCGCTGCACCGCAGGCCAGAATTGCCTGGATGGTCGCGCAGAACGTCAGTGAGGGGACGACCACCTCGTGCCCGGGGCCGATACCCGCGGCGAGGAGTGCGGTGTGCATCGCGGCGGTGCCGGAAGCGACGGCCACCGCGTCCGGCACGCCGAGGAACGCGGCGACCTTCTGCTCGAACTCCTCGGTGACCTCCGTGTGTCCGTACTGGCCGGCCTCAAGCACGCAGGCCACCGCATTGGCCTCTTGGCCGTAGAGGAAGGGGGTCGCGTTGCGCCGGTACTCGGGGGTGCTGCTGTTCAACGCATTGTCCTTTCCGTTGTCGCGAGCGGGGGGCTCACACGGGGTGGTGGAAGGGCTTGGGGGCCTCAGCGGTGGTGCGCAGGAGCGGCGCCCACCGGTCGGGGTTGTTCCGGTACCAGTCGGCGGTCTCCGTGAGACCGTCCTTGAGGTCCCGATCGGGCCGGTAGCCGAGGGCGGCGGTCTTCGACCAGTCCATGGCGTATCGCAGGTCGTTGGACGCGCGGTCGGGGATGTAGCGCACCCGGTCCCAGCCGGCGTCGAACATCCGCAGCAGGATGCCGGTCAGTTCCTTGCTGGTCAGGTCAGTGCCGCCGCCGATGTTGTAGATCTCGCCGGGAGTGCCGTCGCGGAGCACGAGTTCGATGCCGTGACAGTGGTCTTCGACGTGGAGCCAGTTGCGGATGTGCTGGCCGTGTCCGTGGAGGGTGAGTTCGTGGCCCTTGAGGAGGCGTGTGATGAACAGCGGAACGATCTTCTCGGGTTGCTGGCGCGGCCCGTAGTTGTTGGACGAGCGGGTGACGCACACGGGGAGGTCGAACGTCTGGAAGTAGGACAGGGCCACGAGGTCACTGGCGGCCTTCGAGGCGGCGTACGGAACGCTCGGCCGCAAGGGGTCCGTCTCGGCGGCCTGACCGATCGCCAGTGGCCCGTAGACCTCGTCGGTGGACACGTGGACGAAGCGGTCGATGCGGGATTTCCGGGCGGCCTCCAGCAGCGTGTAGGTGCCCAGGACGTTGGTCGCGAGGAAGTTCCCCGTGTCGTAGAAGGAACGGTCCACGTGTGACTCGGCGGCGAAGTGGACGATCGCGGTGTGTTCCCGGGTTAGCTGTTCGACCAGCGGGGCGTCGAGGATGTTGCCAGGGACGAAGGACAGCCGGGGCGACAGCATCGCCTCGCCCAGGTTCTCCACACTTCCGGCGTAGGTGAGGGCGTCGAGCACGGTCACCTGCGCCACGTCGTCACAGCGGAGCGGCCGCTTCGCGAAGTGCGAGCCGATGAAGCCCGCTCCGCCGGTGATCAGCACCTTTTCCATGGCTGGCCCTTTCGTCTGTGGTGCTCTTGATCGGGTTGGAGCTGATGTCCTTCGGGTGGTTCCGCCCGCGACAGGGGGGTGCCAGTCCTGACGGGCGGCGCCCGTTGCCAGCTCGGCCGCCCGGCGTCGGCAGGACGCCTGGCGGCTGGACGGGGCTTGGCGCATTCAGGCGGTGACGAGGGTGGGAACTGGGGCGAAGGCGGGGGCGACCAAGGCCCAGACGAACTTGCCGACCCCACCCGCGCGGGGACAGCAGCCCCAGCGCTCGGCGAGTTCCTCGACGAGGAAGAGGCCGCGACCGTGCTCGTCGTCGGGGGTGGTGGTGTGGAGGGTGGGGCGGCCGCTGCCGGCGTCGTGGACTTCGAGGCGCAGGCGGGAGTTGATGAGGGCGAAGCGGACCTCGATGAGGCGGTCGGCGGGCGCATCGCAGTGCTGGACGGCGTTGGCGAAGAGTTCGCCGAGGAGGAGTTCGGCGATGTCGGAGTAGCGGTCGCCGGTGGGGAGCGCGGAGAGGTAGGCACGGAGGAGGTGGCGCGCGAGGGGGCTGGAGGCGGTGTGGGAGTCGAGCCGGGCGGCGAACATGCGGGGGCGGCGGGAAGCGGGCATGGCGGAGTACCTCGGTGGGGGTGGAATGGGGAGCGTCAAGGCGTCGCTTCAATGCGTAGTGATGCGACTACCCAGCGAATCCAGCTTCCTCTAGACTTCGGAGCTGTTCAACTTGTCCACGTTGTTTGATTGGTGGGGTGAATCTCCGTGAACAGGCGGGAGCTTGATCCCCAGTCGTCTCATGCGGCCGGGTTCGGGGCATTCCTTCGCACGTTGCGCGAGCAGCGGGGCTGGACGCAGGAGCACGTTGGGGGCCTGATTGGCTGCACGTCGTCCCACATCTCAGCTCTTGAAAATGGCCGGAGGAAAGCAACTCAACGGATCTCAACAGAACTTGACCGAGTGTTCGGCCCGGGGGAGCAGTTCCTGTTGGAGTGGAGCAAGTCGGGTCAGCGCATCCTGTTCGAGGGCTTCGAGGAGTATCTGCGTGACGAGTCGAAGGCCGTGGCCATGAGGCTGTTCGAGATCAACATCATTCCGAGCCTCTTGCAGATCCCTGCGTACGTTCGGGCGTACCAGGGAGCGCTGGTCAGCCGGGGCGTCTCGACACAGCAGCAGGCTGACGAGCGAACGGACCTGCTACTCCACAGGCAGCAGGTACTTGCTCGTGATCCCGCTCCGCTCATCCACGCGGTCATAGATGAAGGGGCATTGCGGCGGTCCATCGGTAGCAGCGAAGTGATGGTCGAGCAGTTGCGGCATCTGGAGGCCATCGCGGCTCGGCCTCGCATCCTCGTTCAGATCAGCCCGTTCTCGCTGGGTGAACTCCGGCCGTTCGCCCATCCAGTTACGTTGCTGACCACGCCAACCAGGGCCATGGTTGGGTACGGGGAGACGCAGAAGCGGGGCTTCCTCGAACGTGATCCGGAGACGCTGGCGGAGTGGGCCAGTGAGTACGATCACCTCCAGGTCGAGGCGTTGTCCCGGGCGGCGAGCATCGAGTTTATTCGGGAAGTTCGGAGGGGTTTTGATCATGGATGACCTGCGCAGCGCCACTTGGCGCAAGAGCTCGTACAGTGCCCAGCAGGGGCAATGCGTCGAGGTGGCAATCGGGTCCCCCGGCCGAGCGCCCGTCCGTGACTCCAAGGACCCTGAGGGTCCCGCTCTCGTCTTCCCCGCCGACGCGTGGCGGTCGTTCGTTGCGGCCGTCCGAGTCGGCGAGTTCGGCGACGTATGACGCGCTTTGCGAGCTACCGAGACCCCACTGCCGCAGATGAGTAGTGGGGTCTTCTGCTGTTGCTTCCGGGTGCTGGTGCGCCTTGCGGGTTCGGTCGTCGGGTCTTCGGGCCAGGAGTGGCGGCGGAAGCGGGATGGCCGTTGTGCCAGAAGGACGCCAGGTTGCGGTGATGGCGGCGGGGCGGCCATCACCGGCAGAGGAGAGGAGGCTGTTGCGCAGGAAGTCGGTGGGGCCGACTTCCTGCGCATGGCGAGGGTGCGTGGGAGGTGAGCTGGCGCGGGCCGTGGCCCCGAGACTGGGCTGCGACGGAAAGTTGCGACGGCTCAAGCGGCCTATCACCGCCCATGAGGCCGGATACGGTGTCAGGACTGATCGACTTGGGGAGTGCGGGCATGGACCCATCGCGGCGGCGGACCGGGCGTGACATGTGGACGATCCCGGCAGCGGAGGTGGCGGATCATGCCCAGGCGTGACTATGAGGACGACCCCAACGCCCCCGAGGTCAACTCCCTGGTCCCGGCCGCGTCCGTCGTCGTGGTCGACGATGCGGGCCGTGTCCTTCTCCAGCGGCGTACCGACAACGGGATGTGGGCCCTGCCCGGCGGCAGGATGGACATCGGCGAGTCGATTGCCGGGTGCGGCATCCGCGAGACGCGCGAGGAGACCGGCATCGACATCGAGATCACCGGAATCGTCGGCACCTACACCGATCCCCGGCACGTCTTCGCCTACGACGACGGCGAGGTCCGCCAGGAGTTCTCCATCTGCCTCCTCGGACGCTCGCTCGGCGGGGAGTTGAGGGTGTCCGACGAGTCCCACGAGGTGGCGTGGTTCACCCCGGCCGAAACGGACGGGCTGCCGATGGTGTCGAGCATCCGCAGGCGGCTGGCCGACTGGCGCTCCGGGATGATCCCCGTGGTGCGTTAGCACCTTCCTTCGCACATGACGACTTCGGATGGACTGAGGACGCGACCGTCTTCTCGGTGTGGTACCGGCCGTTGAGCCCGGCGTGCCGATATCTCATCCACGTCACTCACGGGTCCACTGTCCTCGGATGGTGGCCACCGCCGATCATTCGACAGATACGCTCGGAACTGGTCGACTTGGGGGTGCGGACATGGACCCATCGCGGCGGGGAGTCCTCACGGCCGGCCTGTACTCGGTGGCCCTCGGCATCCCCGGCTGGCCCGACCTGGTCGGCCGGTTCGAGATGCTGCGGACCGACCCGCGCATGCGGATCGGTATGGCGGAGGTCCGCTCGGTCATGGCGATGACCGAGCGGATCAGCGATCTGGACGACCAGTTCGGCGGCCGGATGGCTCGCCCGATGGCCGCCTCGTTCCTGGTGAACACCATCGCCCCGTACTTGCAGGCCGACGCCTCCGAAGAGGTCCGCAAGGCGATGTTGTCGGCCGCCGCCGACCACTGCTACCTGACCGGCTACATGGCGATGGACGAGCGTCACGACAGCCTGGCCCAGAGCTACTACATGAAGGCCTTGGGGCTGGCAGGGCACGCAGGCGACCACCTCACGTACTGCACCACCCTGCGTGGCATGAGCGTGCAGGCCGTCGATCTCGGCCACGGCAGTACCGCCATGCGGTTCGCGGACGCCGCCTCGGCCGCCTCCCCGCAGGCCGGCCCCCGGATGCGGGCCTTCCTCGCCGGGCAGCAGGCCCACTCCGCAGCCCAGACCGGCGACAAGGCTGGAGCGCTCTACCACCTGGGCATAGCGGAAGTCGCGATGGAGCAGGCCGAGTCCAAGGCCAAGGCATTCGGCTCCTACGACCCGTCGTCCCTGGCGTACCACGAGGCCAAAGTCCGCTGGGAACTGGGCGACAAGACCGGTGCCATCACCGCCATGGAGACGTCCGACCGCCTGCGGTACTCCGTCTACGTCCGCAACCGGGTGCGGATGACCGGCATGCTCGCAGAGTGGAAGTTGCAGGCCGGCCGACTCGAAGAGGCCTGCGCGGACTGGCACCGGGCTCTCGACGACTACCCGACCATCCAGTCCGGTCGGGCCGACGACCGCTTCCGTTCGATGATGGCGATGGTCAAGCCCTACCAGGGCAACCGGCATGCACGGGAGCTGTACGACCGGGCGCGGCCGATGGCGAAGACGGCCTGACCGGCACCGGGCGCGTTGTCGGAGGCTCCGCCACCCGATCGACGGGTGGCGGAGCCTTTCACCTACTGCTTCCGGGCGTTGGTGCGGCGGGAGCGTGGCCCCTCGGATCTGCGCGGACGGCGGGGTAGCCGGTGACGGCGGCGGGGGGAGGGGCTTCTGCGCAGGAAGTCGGTGGGGCCGACTTCCTGCGCGTGGCGAGGGCTTTCAGGTGCGGGTTGTTTGGGTGGCGCGGGCGACCAGGACTGGCATGCGGGAGCTGCTTCCCGAGACCCCACTACCGCAGATGAGTAGTGGGGTCGTCTACTGCTATTTCCGGGTATTGGTGCGCTTCGTTGGCTCCGCCGTCGTCGGGTCTTCGGGCCAGGGGTGGCGGGGGTAGCGGCCTCTGAGATCTGCGCGGACGGCGGGGTAGCCGTTGTGCCAGAAGGACGCCAAGTCTCCGGTGATGGCGGCGGGGCGGCCGGCGGGGGAGAGGAGGTGGACGGTGAGGGGGATTCTTCCGGCGGCCAGGGTGGGGGCCGCCTTCCAGCCGAAGAGTTCCTGCAACTTGACGGCCAGTACCGGGCGTTCGGTGGTGTAGTCGACGCGGATCTTCGAGCCTGACGGCACGGTGATGCGCTCGGGAGCGAGTTCATCGAGGCGGCCTGCCTCGCCGGTGGACCACGGCAGGAGGCGCTGGAGGGCGGCTGTCGTGTCAATACGGGCCAGGTCGGAGCGGCGGCGGGCGCGGGAGAGTTCGGGCTCCAGCCACTCCTCGGCGCGATCGAGCAGTGCTGCGTCGGAGACATCGGGCCACGGGGCGCCGATGGCGCTGTGGAGGAAGGCCAGACGCTCGCGGAGGTTGGATGGGAAGGCGAGCAAAGCGCTCACGCCTTCGCGGGCGAGGCCTTCGAGGAGGGCGGTGCGGACGAGGGATCGGTCGGGTTTGGTGAGGGGCTTCTCCGCGAGTTCGATGGCGCCGAGGGAGTCGACCTGTCGCGCGACGACTTCGCTGCGCCGGGTGTCCCAGTGGACCTCCTCGCGGGTGGTGAGGAGAGGTGCGCCGGCCTGGCGGGCGGTGTCCTCGTCGAGGGCGGCGGCGTGCAGGATGCGGGCGGAGTGTGAGCCGGCGGGGCGGTCGGCGACGGCGACCGCGAGCCACGGGAGGGCGCCCAAAGTCGTGCCAGGGGCGAGTTCGGCGGCGGTGCCGGAGGCCATCAGGTACGGGCTGCGCTCGCCCGGGGCGGGCCGGTCCACCCGGGCGCGGGCGATGCGTTCGGGGAAGGCGAGGGCGACGACGAGGCCGACGGCGGTGGTGTCGGGGAGGCTGGTGGCCCCCTGGTCGTCGGTGGCGCGCAGGAGGCGGCGGACTTCGTCGCGCCAGCGGCCCGCGTAGGGGTCACGGGAGGTGCGGACGGTGCGCCACACCGCGCCGAGGTCGTCGCCGAGGGCGCGTGGGGGTTCTTCGGAGAGCAATGCGACGACTTCGGCCGCCCGGCGGGCGCCCACCGCAGGCGCGCCGTCGACCAGCGCGCGGCCCAGCCGGGGGTGCAGCCCCGTGCGGGCGAGCCGGGTGCCACGCGCCGTGGCGCGGCCGTCCGAGGAGACGGCACCGAGGGCGAGCAGGACCTGCCGGGCGGCGGCCATCGCCCCGGCGGGCGGGGCGTCGGGCAGGGCGAGCCCCGTGGCGTCCGGGTCGCCCCACACGGCGGCCTGGAGGGCGAAGGACGTCAGGTCGGCGAGCGCGATCTCGGGCGTCGGGAAGCGGGCGGCGCGGGCGTCCTCTGCCTCGTGCCAGCAGCGGTAGACGGTGCCCGGCGCCTCACGCCCGGCGCGGCCGGCCCGCTGGCGGGCGGCGGCCAGCGAGGCACGCACGGTGACCAGGGCGGCGAGCCCCCGCGCGTGGTCGGTGCGCGGTTCGCGGGCCAGCCCGGCGTCCACCACGATCCGGACGCCGGGCACGGTGAGCGAGGACTCGGCGACGGCGGTGGACAGGACGACGCGGCGGGAGGCGGAGGGTGTGAGGGCGGCGTCCTGCACGGCCTGCGGGGCGCGGCCGTGCAGTTGGAGCACCTCGGCCGGCACGCCGCCGAGCTGCCCCGCGACCCGGGCGATCTCGCCGACGCCGGGCAGGAAGCAGAGCACGTCCCCGTCGCGCTCACTCAGCGCCCGTCGGACGACGGAAGCGACGTGGTCGAGCAGCGCGTAGTCCACCCGGGTGCCGTGCGCGGGCCGCACCGCCCGGGCGGGCGGCGCCCACACGACCTCGACCGGGTGCGAGACCCCGTGCGCCTCGACGACGGGCGCGCCGTCCAGCAGCGAGGCCCACGCCTCGGTGTCCGAGGTCGCGGAGGCGCAGACGATCCGCAGCTCCGGCCGTAGCGCCGCGCGCACGTCGAGCAGGAAGGCGAGCGCGGTGTCGGCGTCCAGGTGCCGCTCGTGGCACTCGTCCAGCACGACGACGTCCACGCCGGTCAGCTCCTGGTCGCGCTGGAGCCGTTGCAGCAGCACGCCGGTGGTGACCACCTCGACCACCGTGTCCGGCCCGACGCGCCGCTCGCCGCGCACCGTGAACCCGACCTCGGCGCCCACCGTCGAGCCGAGCAGCCAGGCCATCCGCCGGGCGGCGGCCCGGACGGCGAGCCGGCGCGGTTCGGCGACCAGCACCCGCCGCACGGGGGCGCCGGAGTCCAGCAGCCCGGCCAGCGCCAGTGGCACCAGCGTCGTCTTGCCGGTGCCGGGCGGTGCGGCGAGGACGGCGGCGCCGTGCTCCTCCAAGGCCTCGGCCAGCGCGGGCAGGGCGGAACGGACGGGCAGCTCGCGCCACGCGGGGTGCAACGGGCTCAGCCCCGCTCGGTGACGAAGATCGCCGTGCCCGGGATGAGCCGCCCGCGCAGCGGCGACCAGCCGCCCCAGTCCTGCTCGTGCCCCTCCGGCCACTCGGGCTCGACCAGGTCGAGCAGCCGGAAGCCGGCGGCGACGAGTTCGCGGACCCGGTCGCCGAGGGTGCGGTGGTGTTCGACGTAGGTGGCCCGGCCCTGCTCGTCCTGTTCGACGTAGGGGGTGCGGTCGAAGTAGGAGGTGACGGCGGTGAGCCCCTCGACGCCGGGCTCGTCGGGGAAGGCCCAGCGGATCGGGTGGGTGACCGAGAAGACCCAGCGCCCGCCGGGCCGCAGCACCCGGTGGATCTCGCGCATCAGGGCGGCGGTGTCGGCGCTGAAGGGGACGGCGCCGTAGGCGGAGCAGGCGAGGTCGAAGGAGGCGTCGGCGAACGGCAGCACGGCGGCGTCGGCCTGGACGACCGGGACGGGCGCGGCGCCGCGCGCGAGGTCGATCCGCAGCGAGTGCTGGAGCTGGCGGTGCGAGATGTCCAGGGCGACCGGGCGGGCGCCGCGGCCGGCCAGCCAGCGCGAGCACTGGGCGGCGCCGGCGCCGATCTCCAGGACGGTGCGGCCGGTGACGTCGCCGAGCAGCCGGGCGTCCGCCTCGTCGAGGCCCTCGGGGCACCAGGTGAACCGGTCGTCGCCGAGGAACTCGCCGTGCTCGTCCTGGTACTCGTCGGCGTTGCGATCCCACCAGTGGCGGCTGGCGCGGCTGCTCTCGCCGGTGCCGGCGGTCCGCCTTACCGCGTCGTCGCCGTCCTCGTCAAGATCAATGGGGTCGGGGAGGGGGGTGCCGGTCACGGTGAGAAGGCCCATCGCGTAGGGTGTGGTCTGCGGAAGCGCCGCTGCCGTGAACCGGTCCGAGAGGCCCGGTGTCCCGGTGGTGGCATCCGGGGAAGGTCCTCCCAGCGGCCGCCACCCTTGAGGTGCGCAATCGGAGGATATGGCCTGATCCATACCGGGCTCCACCGTCTTGCCGTTCTTGGCGTTGACCGTGCCTGGCCGTCCCCGTATGCTACAAGTTGCGCTGCGGGCCTGCGCGCCTCGGACGGAGCAGGTCGCGCTCGCATCTGTCGAAGACCCCACGGTCGCAAGACGGACGCCGATCTCCCGTTGCCACGGGAATCCCGGTGCTCCGTGTTCTTGGCTGTCCGGCTTTCGGTGGGAGCGATACGGGCCCTCCGCGTGGCATTACCTACGACTTTCATGTCCGTACCGGAGCCCTTTTCCTAATGACGAGCCCCACCGACTCCTCCCTCAGCACCACCCCGCAGGTCGCGCTCAACGACATCGGCGACGCCGAGGCGTTCCTGGCCGCGATCGACGAGACCATCAAGTACTTCAACGATGGCGACATCGTCGAGGGCGTCATCGTGAAGGTCGACCGTGACGAGGTTCTCCTCGACATCGGTTACAAGACCGAGGGCGTCATCCCGTCCCGCGAGCTGTCGATCAAGCACGACGTCGACCCGCACGAGGTCGTCGCCGTCGGCGACAACATCGAGGCCCTGGTTCTCCAGAAGGAGGACAAGGAGGGTCGTCTCATCCTGTCCAAGAAGCGCGCTCAGTACGAGCGTGCCTGGGGCACGATCGAGAAGATCAAGGAAGAGGACGGCATCGTCACCGGTACCGTCATCGAGGTCGTCAAGGGTGGTCTCATCCTCGACATCGGCCTCCGTGGCTTCCTCCCGGCCTCGCTCGTCGAGATGCGTCGCGTCCGCGACCTCCAGCCCTACGTGGGCAAGGAGCTCGAGGCCAAGATCATCGAGCTGGACAAGAACCGCAACAACGTGGTCCTGTCCCGCCGTGCCTGGCTGGAGCAGACCCAGAGCGAGGTCCGCCAGACCTTCCTCACCACCCTGCAGAAGGGCCAGGTGCGCTCCGGCGTCGTCTCCTCGATCGTCAACTTCGGTGCCTTCGTGGACCTGGGTGGCGTCGACGGTCTGGTTCACGTCTCCGAGCTGTCCTGGAAGCACATCGACCACCCGTCCGAGGTTGTCGAGGTCGGCCAGGAGGTCACCGTCGAGGTTCTCGACGTCGACATGGACCGCGAGCGTGTCTCCCTGTCGCTGAAGGCGACCCAGGAGGACCCGTGGCAGCAGTTCGCCCGTACCCACCAGATCGGCCAGGTCGTCCCGGGTAAGGTCACCAAGCTGGTTCCGTTCGGTGCGTTCGTCCGCGTGGACGAGGGCATCGAGGGTCTGGTCCACATCTCCGAGCTGGCCGAGCGCCACGTCGAGATCCCGGAGCAGGTCGTCCAGGTCGGCGACGAGATCTTCGTCAAGGTCATCGACATCGACCTCGAGCGTCGTCGCATCAGCCTCTCGCTGAAGCAGGCCAACGAGGCGCTGGGTGCCAACCCGGCCGAGGTCGAGTTCGACCCGACCCTGTACGGCATGGCCGCGTCCTACGACGACCAGGGCAACTACATCTACCCGGAGGGCTTCGACCCCGAGGCCAACGACTGGCTGGCGGGCTACGAGAAGCAGCGTGAGGAGTGGGAGCGGCAGTACGCCGAGGCCCAGGCGCGCTTCGAGCAGCACCAGGCCCAGGTCATCAAGAGCCGCGAGGCCGACGCGGAGGCCGCTGCCGAGGGTGGCGACGCCGTCGCCGCCGCCGCGGGTGGCTCCTACTCGTCCAGCAGCGACGAGGGCTCCGGCGCCCTGGCCTCGGACGAGGCCCTGGCCGCCCTGCGCGAGAAGCTGGCCGGTGGCCAGAGCTGAAGCTCTGCCCCGCTGGTGCGTGACTAGCGCATAGCGTCATCGATGAACCCCGCTCGGTTTCCGGGCGGGGTTCATTGTTTTCCGACCTTCATTATTTGTTCCTTATGTGAAGGATTTATGTGATGAGGGGCTCATTGAATACCTATGGGTGATTCGGGACCCGGCGCCTACCTTGGGAGGAGTTGCCCGATGGGCCGCTCACCCGGCCCCGCACGCTAGGCACCCCCCGCACATGAGCCTTCGCTCCGCCGTGTCCTCCGCCGTGTCTCCCGCCGCCTCCCCCCGCCCGTCCGCCGACCAGCCGGTCGCCGGCCGCCTCGCCGCCCTCGGCCGGTTCTGCTACCGGCAGCGGCGCTGGGTGCTCGGCTTCTGGGCCGTCGTGCTGGTGATAGGCGTGCTGATCGGCGGGCGGGTCTTCGAGGGCTCGGTGGCCGGCGCCTCCTCCGCCTCCTCCGAGGCGGACCGCGGCAGCGCCGTCGTCACCGCCGCCGACCCGGCCAGGGGCACCGTCACCGCCGTGGTGGACGGCCGGCCGGTGGACGACGCGGCCGTCCGGGACGCCGTCACCCGCGCCACCGCCGAGATCGCCGCCCTCCCCGGGGTCTCCTCGGCCGCCGACGCCTACGGCCCGGGCCCGGGCGCCGCCGCGCTCCGCTCGGCCGACGGCACCGCGAGCCTGGTCTCGGTGCGGATGTCCGACACCAGTACCTCCGCCCAGACCACCGCCGTCACCCAGCGGCTTTCCGCCATTCAGGCCGACGTCCGGGCCGACGGCGGCAAGGTGACCGTCGGCGGGGACCTGGTGCTGGAGGAGGAGGTCAAGAAGCAGACCGAGCGGGACACCCGCTTCGGCGAGATCGTCACCCTGCCGCTCACCCTGATCGTCATGGTCCTGGTCTTCGGCGGCCTGGCCGCCGCCAGCCTGCCGGTGATCGGCGCGGTCGCCTCGGTCGGCGGCGCGCTGCTGGCCATGTTCGGCTTCAGCAAGATCATGGACATCGACACCAGCGTGCTGCCGATCGCCACCGTGCTCGGCCTCGGCCTGTCGATCGACTACGCGCTGCTCATGGTGAACCGTTTCCGCGAGGAACGCGGCCACGGCGCCACCATCGCCGCCGCCGTCGAGCGGACCGCCGCCACGGCCGGACGCACCGTCGCCTTCTCCGGACTGACCGTGGCCGTCGCGCTCTCCGGCCTGTTCGTCTTCACCAGCCCGGTGCTCGCCGCCGTCTCCGCGGCCGGGGTGAGCGTCGTGGTGATCGCCGTCGCCGCCGCGCTCACCCTGGTGCCCGCGCTGCTCGGCTTCGCCGGGAGCCGGATCAAGACGCCCAGCGCGCCCGTCCCCGACGAGGGCTTCTTCAGCCGGACGGTGCGCCGGGTCCGCAAGCGCGCGGTGCCCGTGGCGCTCGTCTGCACCGCGCTGCTGGTGGCCGCCGGCGCGCCGTTCCTGCACGCCGACATGCGCAGCTCCGGCGCCGCCGTGCTGCCCGCCTCCTCGGCCGGCCGGCAGGTCGCCGAGACGATCGACCAGCGCTTCCCGGAGGCCTCCGCCGCCCCGATCACGGTGGTGGTGGAGAGCGGCGCCGCCGTCGCCCAGGCCTACGCGGACGACGTGGTGGCCAAGCTGCCGGGCGTCAGCGGTGTGCGCGCCGTCACCCCGGTGAGCGACACCGTCTCCACCATCGACGTGCTGGTGCACGGCGACCCCCAGGGCGGGCAGGCCAAGCAGGTGGTCAAGGAGCTGCGGGCCGATCGCGGCGGGCTCACCACCGAGGTGACCGGCGGCGCGGCCTCGGTCGTCGACTTCCAGGACGAACTGCTCACCCGGGGGCCGATCGCGCTCGGCCTGGTGGCGCTCGGCACGCTGATCCTGCTGTTCCTGATGACCGGCTCGGTGGTGATGCCGGTCAAGGCCCTGCTGATGAACCTGCTCTCGCTGGGCGCCTCGCTGGGCGCGCTCACCCTGGTCTTCCAGGACGGCTGGTTCAGCGGACTGCTCGGCTTCAGCCCCACCGGCGGTCTTGAGACCTTCATCCCGGTGCTGGTGTTCGCCTTCGCCTTCGGGCTGTCGATGGACTACGAGGTCTTCCTGCTCGCCCGGATCAAGGAGCTGCGGGACAAGGGTCACAGTTGCACCCGGGCGGTGGAGCTGGGCGTCCAGCGCAGCGGGAAGATCATCACCTCGGCGGCGCTGCTGATGGTGATCGTCTTCGCCGGCTTCGCGCTCGGCGACATGCTGATGGTCAAGCAGATGGGCATCGCGCTGGCCGTCGCGGTGGCGGTCGACGCCACGCTGGTGCGGTGCCTGCTGGTGCCCGCCGCGATGAGCCTGTTCGGCGAGTTCAACTGGTGGGCGCCGGCCCCGCTGCGCCGGCTGCACGACCGGTTCGGGCTGAGCGAGCACGTCGAGCTGCCGGAGATCGGGGCGGCGGCCCTGCCGGCCCAGCGGCCCGACCTCGTCGGCGAGAAGCCGGTCGCGGGGAAGGAGCCGGTCGCGGGGAAGGAGCTGGTCGCCACCGCGCCGTAGCGGTTCGGGAGTACCGTGCTGAGGCATGCGGATCACCAAGTTCGGACATGCCTGCGTACGCCTGGAGCACGAGGGGACGGCCGTCGTCGTCGACCCCGGGATGTTCACCGATCCGGCGGCCCTGGCGGGCGCGGACGCCGTGCTGATCACCCACGAGCACGCCGACCACTTCGACGAGGCCCCGCTGCGGGCAGCGCTGGAGGCGGACCCGGCGCTGCGGGTGTGGACCAACCCGGACGTCGCCCGGAAGCTGGAGGGGGCGGCCCGGCGGGTGACGGCGGTCGGCGAGGACGACGCCTTCGAGATCGGCGCGATCGCCGTCACGGTGCACGGCGAGTGGCACGCGGTGATCCACCCGGAGATCCCCCGGGTGCGCAACGTCGGCTTCCTCTTCGACGGGCGGCTGTTCCACCCCGGGGACGCGCTGACCGTCCCGCCGCAGCCGGTGGACACCCTGCTGCTGCCGATCGCGGCGCCGTGGACCAAGGTCGCCGAGCTGGTCGACTACGTCCGCGAGGCCGGGCCGCGGCAGGCCGTCCCGGTGCACGACGCGGTGCTCAGCCCGGCCGGCCTCGCCGTGCACACCCGGCTGGTCGGTCCCGGCGGGCCGGGCACCGGGGCGGAGCTGCGCACCCTGGGCGAGGGCGAGAGCCTCGACCTGGGGTGACCGCGCGGCGAGGGTTGCTGTCAGCTGACAATCTCTTTGCTGTCAGCTGACAGCAACCGCCGGTAGCCTGGCGCCATGCTGAAGATCGGACTGACGGGCGGCATCGGCGCCGGCAAGAGCGAGGTGTCGCGGCTGCTCGCCGCCCACGGCGCGGTGATCGTGGACTCCGATGTGATCGCCCGCGAGGTGGTCGCCCCCGGCACGGCGGGCCTCAAGGCCGTGGCCGCCGAGTTCGGCGAGGGCGTGCTCGCGGCGGACGGCTCGCTGGACCGGCCGGCGCTCGGCGCGATCGTCTTCGCCGACCCGGAGCGGCTGCGGGCGCTGAACGCGATCGTGCACCCGCTGGTCCGGGCGCGGTCCGCCGAGCTGGAGGCGGCGGCCGCGCCGGACGCGGTGGTGGTGCACGACGTCCCGCTGCTCGCCGAGAACGGGCTCGGGCCGCTGTACGACAAGGTGATCGTCGTCGACGCGGCGGACGAGGTGCGGGTCGAGCGGCTGGTCCGGATGCGCGGGATGACCGAGGAGGAGGCCCGGGCCCGGATGGCGGCACAGGCGAGCCGGGCCGACCGGCTGGCGATCGCCGACCTGGTGATCGACAACACCGGTCCGCTGGAGGAGCTCGCGCCCAGGGTCGCCGAGGTGTGGGAGCGGCTCACCGCCCGTCGTTGAAGGCGGCGGTCCGGCCGGCAGCGGCGGCGGCGAACGCGCGGATCATCGGGTGGGCCCGGCTGCCGTCGCCGGCCAGTTCCGGCTGGAACAGCGAGGCCAGGAAGAACGGGTGGGCCTCGGCGGGCAGTTCCAGGATCCGCAGCTGCCCGGAGTCGTCCGCGCCGCTGAACCGCAGGCCGCCGGTGTGCAGCCGCTCCCGGTAGGCGTCGTTCAGCCCGTACGCGCAGTGGTAGCGCTCCACCGTGCGCGGTGCGCCGAGGACCCGCTCGGCCAGTGATCCGGGCGTCAGGCGCACCGCGCCCTCGTGCCCGACCAGGGAGCAGCTGAGCGGCACGATCACCGGATCGTCCTCGCCGGGGTCGTTCTCGCCGTGCGCGGCGCCGCCGATGCCGCAGACGTGGCGGGCGTACTCCAGCACCGCGTGCTGGAAGCCGGCGCAGGTGCCGAGGAAGGGGATGCGGCGTTCGCGGGCGGCGCGTACGGCGGCCACCGCGCCGTCCTCGCTGCGGTACGGGCTGCCGGGGAGCAGCCAGACGGCGTCGAAGCCGTCGAGCGTGCCGGGGTCGGCGGCCTCCTCGGTCGGGATCCAGTAGGCGTCCAGGACGAGCTGGTCGCGGTCGGCGAGCGCGTCGAGCAGTGCGGGGATCCGGGTGTGCGAGCGGACGGCGGTCGAGCGGTCGCCGACCAGGGCGAGGCGAGGGGCGGGATGCGTCATGCCGTTATCCTGACCGGCGGCGCGGCATCAGCGCCAACGATGATTCCTTACCCGTCGATCAGTGGATGTGATGGCCCGTGGAGCCGCAGCAGCTGCGCACCTTCGTCGCCGTGGTCCGGCTGGGCTCGTTCTCCGAGGCGGCCCGGGAGCTCGGCTACACCCAGTCGGCGGTCTCCCAGCAGATCGCCGCGCTGGAGGCGGACCTCGGTACAGCGGTGCTGCACCGCCGCCCGGTCGGCCCGACCGAGGCGGGCGCGCGGCTGCTGGAGCACGCCGCCGCGCTGCTGCTGAGGATCGACGCAGCGCGCGCCGACATCGCGCGCCTGGCGGGCGCCGCGAGCGCCCGGCTCACGGTCGGGGCCACACCACTGGCGCTCGGGGTGGAGGTGGGGCGCGCGCTCGCCGAGGTGCGCCGGGCGTATCCGGTGGTGGATCTGACGGTCCGGGTGCTCGCCCAGGACGCGCTGCCCGCCGAGGTCGCCGCCGGCGCCGTGGACCTCGCGCTCGTCGACGGCCCGGCCGCCCCGTCCGACCCGCTCCCGCTGCCCGACGTGGGCCCGCTCACCACCCTCGCCGTCGCGGAGCAGCCGCTCGCCGTCGCCCTGCCGGCGGGCCACCCGCTCGCCGGGCGCCCCGGTCTGGCGCTCGCCGACCTGTCCGCCGCGCACTGGCTGGACGCCCCCGGCCTCGCCCCGACCGGGGCCAGGCTGCGCGCCGCCACCGCCGTCGACGGCTACCGGCCGGCCGCCCGCTACCTGGGCACCGATCTGCGCGGGCTGCTCGCCCTGGTCGCCGCCGGGCACGGGCTGGCCCTGCTGCCCGCCGCCGTCCTGGCGGGTGCGCCGGGGGTCGCGGCCGTCCCGGTCCGGGCGCCCCGGCTGGTGCACCGCGTCGAACTGGTCCACGGCGCCCTGCCGGAGGGGCCCGCCGCGCTGCTGGCCCGGCTGCTGACGGAGGGCGCGGGCGGGGCTCAGCCGACGATGCGGGCGCCGGGGCAGCACGGGCCGTCGACCCGGTAGCAGACGTAGCGCAGACAGCCCAGGCAGACCGAGATGTTCTCCAGCCGCCAACTCTGGCCGTGGCAGGTGCAGTCGGCCCGTTCGCGCAGCAGCGTGTCCCAGCCGTCCGCGCCCCCGTTGGCGGCGAAGGCCGCGGCGACGTACGCGGTGGTGGCCGGGTCGTCGTCGGCGGTGCCGCGCCGGGTGGCGTCCAGGTGCCAGCAGTAGAGGGCGAGCAGCGCCCGTCCGTCGACCAGGCGGTAGGCGGCCCGGCCGTCGTCCTCCCAGGCCCGGACCAGCCTGGTGACCCGTTCGGGAAACGGGTGCACGGGGTCGAGGAGGCAGCGATTGCCCTGCAGCCGTGGCGGGTTGGCGGTCATGTGGTCCCCTTTCCGGGGCCCACGGTAGGGCGTCGTTCCGCGAAGTCCCCGACCGGGGTGGGAGGTTGGTGACGGCTTGTTACGTGCACGTGGTGCCGTCGGCGGGCACCACGCCGTCCAGCAGGTACTGGTCGACGGCCTGCTTGAGGCAGGCGTTGCCGGTGTCGTAGCCGCCGTGGCCCTGCCCGCGCAGGGTGACGGTCACCCCGACGCCCGCGCCGAGCTGCCGCGCCATCGCGCGGGCCCCCTCGTACGGGGTGGCCGGGTCGCCGGTGTTGCCGATGACCACGATCGGGGCCGCGCCGGGGGCGCTGACGTCGGGGTGGTCGGTCAGGCCGGACACCGGCCAGCCCGCGCAGGAGGTCAGCCCCCAGGCGGCGAAGTCGCCGAACACCGGCGAGGCCTGACGGAACGCCGGGAGCTGCGCGTCGACCTCGGCGGCGGTGTAGCGCTGCCGGTCGTCGACGCAGTTGATGGCCCGGTTGGCGGCGGACAGGTTGCTGTAGCGGCCCTGCGGGTCGCGGCCCTGGTAGGCGTCGGCGAGCGCGAGCAGGGTCTCGCCGGTGCCGAGCTGCAGCGCCTCCTGGAGGCCGACGGCGAGGGCGTTCCAGCTCGCCTCGCTGTAGAGCGCGGCGGCGATGCCGGTGACGGCGAGGTCCTGGGTGAGGGTGCGGCCGTCGCCGGCGGGCAGCGGGGCGGTGTCCAGGCCCTGGAGCAGGGTGGTGATCCGCCGGGTGCCCTCGGTACCGCCAGGGCCGGTCGGGCAGAGGTCGCCGACCTGCTCGGCGCAGGCCGCCATGAAGTTCTCCAGGGCGTGCTGGAAGCCCTCGGCCTGGCCGAGCGAGCCCTGCACCGGGTCCTGGGTCGGGTCGACGACGGCGTCCATCACCAGGCGGCCGACGGTGTGCGGGTACAGGTGGGCGTAGACGCCGCCGAGTTCGGTGCCGTAGGAGAAGCCGAAGTAGTGCAGCCGCTCGTCGCCGAGCACCTGGCGGAGCAGGTCGAGGTCGCGCGCCGCCGAGACGGTGTCGATGTGCGCCAGGACGGCGCCGGAGTTGCTCCGGCAGGCGGTGGCGTACGCGGTGACGGCCTCGTCGAGCGCCCGCACCTCGGCGGTGTCGTCGGGCGAGCCGTCGACGGCGGCCGCGGCGTCCGTGGCGGCGTCGTCCAGGCAGTGCACGCCCGCGCTCTCGCCGACGCCGCGCGGGTCGAAGCCCACCAGGTCGTAGCGGGTGTTGAGGTCGGCGTAGTCCCGGGCGAGGGCGGGCAGGGTGGCGACGCCGGAGGCGCCGGGGCCGCCGAAGTTGTAGAGCAGCGAGCCGATCCTCGGCTGCTCGCCGGCGGCCGGCAGCCGGATCAGCGCGAGGTCGATGGTCGGCCCGGTGGGGTCGGCGTGGTCCAGCGGGGCCTTGACCGTGGCGCACTCCCAGGGCGCGCCCGGGGCCTCGCCGCCGCCCTGGGCGGCGGAGGGGGCCGGGCAGGCCCGCCACGCGGGCTGCTGGCCGGTGAGCGCGGCGGGCAGCGCGGGGACGGTGGCGGTGGTGGCCGGGGACGCGGTCGGGGCGGTGGTGGCCGGGGTGGCCGGGGTGGCGGGGGTGGACGCGGCGGTGGACGGTTCGACCTTCGCGGAGCTCGCCGTCGTGCCGCTCTGGCATCCGGCGGCGCCGCCGGCCAGCGCCACGGCCAGGCCCAGGACTCCGGCGCCGCGTACGACAGGGTGCATGGGGGTTCCGTTCCGAGGCCGCCGGGTGGTTGCGCCACGGAGCCTAGGCCGGGGGCGGGCGGCCCGCCCGCCGGACTGGTCCGTCCGGCCCCGCCCGGGTGATCGGCCCGCGGGGCGGGTTGCCGGAGCCGGGGTGGCTCGTTGTTCCTGCCGTGAGCCCTGACTTTTCCGCCCGTGGCGGCTGTGAAGAAACGATTCTGCGCACCCGGGGGCGGTCATGACGGACGAGATTCCACGCGTCCCCGAGCCCCGCGCCGCCGACGAGGGCTGCGCGGTCGCGCTCGACCTGCGGGTCGACGTCTGGCCCGGCCTGACCGTCTCCGTCCCCGCCCGGCTGCGCTACCGCAGCGCCGACCCGTACGCCGTCTTCCTCGACAGCCACACCGACCTCGCCACGCCGATCACCTGGGTCTTCGCCCGCGAACTGCTCGCCGCCGGCCTGCGCGCCCGGGCGGGCATCGGCTGCGTCCGGGTCCGGCCCGGCGCCGGCGACCGCGCCGGGTCCGTCCTCATCACCCTGTCCGGTGAGGGCGGCAGCGTCGACCTGCACGCCCCGGCCGACCGCGTCCGCGCCTTCCTGGCCCGCACCGAGGGCCTCGTGCCGGTCGGCCGGGAACGGCGCCGGCTGGACCTGGACGGGCTGCTGCGCCGGCTGCGCGACGGCGGCGCCGCCTCGCCGGGGCCGTGACATTCACCTGTCCGAGTGTCCGGAGGGTCCCTGACGCGCCGCAGGCGAACCAATACTGTGAGTGTCTGTACGGCTACACCAGGGGAGTGCGGCACCGCGGCCGCCCATCCACACGTGGGGAGAAGAAGTGGCGGACAAGCGGCTCAAGGCCTGGGGCAACAACCGCGCCGGTCAGCTCGGCGACGGCTCCTGGGCCGCCCTGCACACCAAGGCCACCACCGTGCTCGGGCTGAGCGGCGCCGACGTGGTCAGGATCGCCGCCGGCGGCGCCGGGGCGGCCACCGGGCACGGGCTGGCGCTGCTGGCCGACGGCACCGTGCGCTCCTGGGGCGCCAACGGTTCGGGCCAGCTCGGCGACGGCTCGGCCTCCGGCCACAGCGCGCCCGACTGGGTCGTCAACCTGGGCGACGCCACCGACATCGCCGCCGGCGGCACGCACAGCCTGGCCCTGTGCGAGGACGGCACCGTGCTCGCCTGGGGCCAGAACGCCTACGGCCAGCTCGGCAACGGCGGCCACGCCGACAGCGGCGTCCCGGTCCGGGTCCGGCGCCTGGACGAGGTGGTCGCGATCGCCGCCGGCCTCAACCACAGCCTGGCGCTGCGCGAGGACGGCACCGTGTGGGCCTGGGGCCACAACGTCAACGGCCAGCTGGGCGACGGGACCTCGGCCGACCGCAACGTCCCGGTCCGGGTCTCCGGCCTGGACGCGGTCACCCGGATCGCGGCCGGCGCCAACCACAGCCTCGCGGTGACCGGCGGCCACGCGGTCAAGGGCTGGGGCTTCAACGCCTCCGGCCAGCTCGGCGACAACACCACGATCAACCGCTACACCCCGGTCCACACCCAGGGCGGCTGGTCCGGCGGCGTCGGGTGGATCGCCGCCGGCTGCCACCACAGCCTGGCCGTCACCGGCGACCACCGCCTCAGGACCTGGGGGCGCAACGCCTCGGGCCAGCTCGGCGACGGCACCACCACCTTCCGGACCACCCCCGTGCCGGTCCCGGGCCTGACCGGCGTGCGGCAGGCGGCGGGCGGCCGCGAGCACACCGTCGTCCTGCTGGCCGACGGCGCGGTCCGCTCCTGCGGCGGCAACGGCTCCGGCCAGCTGGGCGACGGCGGTACGACCGACAGCAGCATCCCGGTGACCGCCCTCACCGACCTGACCAGGGCGGACCGGATCGCCGCCGCGCTCGGCGGCGACTTCACCCTCGCCCACTGACCGGGCCCGCCGGCCGTCAGCGCCCCGGGGCGGCCTCGGGGCGCAGTGCGCGGACGGCGAACAGGGTGGTGAGGTGCGGCGAGCCGAAGTACAGCGGCACGCTGCCGGTGCGGAAGTAGCCGGCGGCCGGCCAGGAGCCGTCCGGGAGCTGCGCGTCGACGAGGCGCCGGCGCAGCCCGGGCAGGTCCGCGTCGGCGCCCGTGTACTCGCCGGCGAGCGTCAGGAGCGCCAGTTCGAGCGCGGTGTCGGCGAACTGGGTGGTGATGTGCTCGACCGCGCGCCGGGCCGGGGCGGCGAGGGCGGGCACGAGGGTGGACGCCCGGGCGACGGCGTGCAGGGAGGCCTCGGGGGACGCGTAGTACCGGGTGCCGGTGCGGGGGCCGGCCAGGTGCTGCCGGACGTACCGGAGCGTGGCCTCGGCCGCCGGGTGCGGCAACCGGCCGACGCTGCCCGGCAGGTGGAGCGCGAACAGGATGTCGGCGGCGATGACGGCGTCGTAGCGGCGGCCGCGTGCGGAGGTGTGGTCGGTGTCCTCCCAGTAGGCCGGTATCGGGCCGTCGTCCGGGCCGATCCGGGTGTCCAGCAACTCCCTGGCGAGGGAGTCCTGTTCGTCCGCCGGGAGCAGCCCGTGCCGGGCGAGCCCGGACACCGCGAGCGCGGTGCTGCCGGTGTCGGCGGCGAACGGCACGCCGGTCGGGAAGAGGCGGTACCGCGGCCGCCACGGGTGGCGGTACCGACCGGCCTGCCGGGCCAGCGCGGCCACCAGTGCGCGCTCCTCGGGCCGTTCGGCGTCGGGCCGCAGCAGCGCGAGGCCCCACGTGGCGGAGAGGCCCTCGCGGTCCGGGTCGAAGCCGAGGTCCACCCCGTGCTTCACGAGCACGCGCCGGCGGGCGTCGGCGCCGGTGAGCGGCGCGCGCAGCTCGGGGTCGAGGCCTGGCCGGGCGGACGGCAGTCCGGCGGGCCCCAACGCCCCGTGCAGGAAGGCCAGTCCGCGTCCGGCGGCGGCGTCCCACGCTGTTTCGTCGGCGGACATCGTGTCCCGTCCCCTCTTGTCGCCCTGTGTTGCCGGCCGGTCGGCCACCCCGCCCTTCTTCTACCCCGGGCGTGCGACCGCGCAAGCCTCAGCCGGCGGGCGGCCTGCGGAACAGCGCGGTGAGCAGCACGGGCAGGCCGAACAGCGGTGCGCCGGGTTCCTGCGGGACCATCGGGCGGATCTCCACCTCGGTGAAGTCGCCCAGGATCCAGCGCAGTTCGTCCGGGGTGAAGGCGAGCCCGCCGTCCAGCCGCCCGGTGCGGTACAGCTGGGCGTCGGGCAGTTCCGAGCCCATCGCGCCGGCCGCGAAGCAGGTCAGGCCGAAGTGCCCGCCGGGCGCCAGGACGCGGTCCAGCAGGGCGAGGTAGCTGATCCTGCGGTGCGGCGGCAGGTGGTGCAGGCAGCCGGAGTCGTAGACCAGGTCGTACCGGGGGAGGGGGAGTTCGACGGTGAAGATGTTGCCGTGGTGGAACCGCGGGGCGACGCCGGCCTCCCGGGCGCGCTCGCGGGCCCAGGCGAGGGCGGTGGAGGAGAGGTCGACGGCGTCCACCTCGAACCCGCGTGAGGCGAGGTGGACGGCGTTGCGGCCGGCCCCGCAGCCGAGGTCCAGCACCCGGGCGCCGGGGGCGAGCAGCCCGCGGTCGAGGTGGGCGGCGAGGTTCTCGTCCGGGGCGGCGACGAAGAACGGGCGCCCGGAGTCGCGGTCGGCGTAGAAGCCGTCCCACCAGTCGGCGGCGCGGTCGGTCCAGCGGTCGGCCCCGGGGGCGAAGAGCCCGTCGAGCAGGGCGAGGACGTCGTCGGTGGAGCGGATGGAGCGGTTCAAAGGGCGGCCCTTCCGGTGGGGATCGACACGGTCGAGCCTAGGAGTTCGGGGCCGTTCGATCACCTCCGCTCCGGCGTCGTGGAAGGGCCTGTACGGGCGGTGCCGGGTGGGGGTGACGGCCGTTCGAGGCCCTCCCCCCACCGGCGGGGGGAGGCGCCGGCGGTGCCCCGGCGGGGGCCCGGGAAGGGGCCTTCGGGCGGCGCGGCCGGGGGGCCGGAACGGGGTCGCGAGGTCAAGGTTCGGTCTCGATCGGCCGGTTGGGTAGAGTCGGCCGTATGGCGGACGAGGTGCTGCGGGTGGTGCTGATCGGGGGGACGTCGAACACCGGGAAGTCGACGGTCGCCCGGCTGGTGGCCGAGCGGCTGGGCTTCGAGTGCCGGTCGACGGACACGCTGGCGCGGCACCCGGGCCGCCCGTGGCCGGTACCGGGCCGGGAGGTGCCGCCGCATGTCGCCGAGCACTACCGCACGCTCACGGTGGACGAGTTGACCGCCTCGGTGCTCGACCACTACGCGCGGCTGGGGCCCCGGATCGCGGAGCTGGTGACGGAGCGGGCTGCTTCGTCGGGCGGCCCCGGCCTCGTCCTGGAGGGCTCGGCGCTCTGGCCCGCCGGTGTGGCGCGGCTGGTCTGCCCCGGCACCGCCGCGCTGTGGCTCACCGCGGACGAGGCCGTGCTCCGCGAGCGGATCCGGCGCGACGGGCGGTACACCGCGGCGACGGAGGACGGGCGGTACCTGATGGACAGGTTCCTGGCCCGCAGCGTCCGCTACCAGGAGCTGATGCTGGCCGAGCTGGACCGGCTCGGGCTCGTCCGGCTGGACGCCGGGGACGGCCGGTCCGCCGAGCAGTTGGCGCAGGCCGTCCTCGCGGCGCGTCCGCCCGCTACAGGTGCAGGGTGAACGAACCCCGGCCGTGGCGGCGGCCGTTGACCTGGAGTTCCAGCAGGTGCGCGCCCGCGTGGTAGCGCCGGGTGCTGATCGGCTTCACGGCGTGCCGGCGGGTGGCCCGCCAGGTCTCGCCGGGGGCGAGCGAGCGGGTGGTGAGCTTGAAGACCTTGGGCGTGCGGCCGCCGTTGGCCTTGACGTGGTGCACGACGTAGTCGATGACCACGCCGGCCCGTTCGTCGTGGGTGTTGGTCACCGCGTAGTCGAAGACCAGTTCCTCGCCGAGCCTGATCTCGGCGGTCCGCACGAGCGGGCCCTCGACGGTGACCGGGAGGTCGGGGCGGTGGCCGAGCAGGGCCAGGGCCTCGGGGCGGCCGGCCTTGACGAGGGTGCGCAGGCCGTGCCGGACCAGCGGGAGGGTGGTCGGCGCCGGGTCGGCGAGCCAGCGGGCGGCGGCCTCGACGGCGACGGCGGGGTGGTCGCGGCTGATGTCGTTGAGGTGGTTGGCGACCGAGCGGCGGACGTACTCCGACCCGTCCCGGTACAGCGCGTCGAGCAGCGGCACGGCGGGCGCCGGATCGGCGATCAGCGCGGGGAGTTGGGGTGCCCAGGGCAGCCGCGGCCGGGTGCCCTCGCTCGCGAGCCGGCGGACGTGCGGGTCCGGGTCGGCCGTCCAGTGCGTCATGACGGCGAGCGCCCGGCCCTGGTCGGCGCGGAGGAACGGGCGGACGGCGCTCTCCGAGGTCAGCCGCGGGGTGAGCGCGGCGAGCAGCGCGAGCGCCGGTTCGAAGGCGTCCGGCCCGCGCACGGCGACGGCCTCGCCGACCGGGAAGGTCATCCAGCCGGTGAACTCCTCGTCGCGCAGGGCCTCGTACAGCACCCGCTCGAACTCGGGGTAGCCGGACGGGAGGTCGGCGAGCACGGCGTCGCGGATCGCGGCGACGCGTTCGCTGAAGCCGAGCCCGTCGAGGGCCGCGCCGCACCGGTGGAGGGCGTCGGTGGTGACGCCGCGGCCGGTGCGGGCCAGGCAGCGGGCGAGTCCGGCGACGGTGTCCGGGTTGAGCATCTCGGCGGCCGAGGGCACGGCGGCGGTCTCCTTGGGTTCGGTGGGCGTGGTGGCTAGGGCGTGTCTTGTGGATCTTGTCGGATCAGGCCGCGGCGTTGGGGTGCGTGCATCGCAAGGCGGAGGAGGGAGCCACTGCGGAGCATTGGCGACCGACGACAACGCGGCGAGGTGCGTGCCCCGGCGCCGCGGACCCGGCAAAGATCCGCAAGACACGCCCTAGGGACGTTACGCGCTCGCGCGCCGGGCGGCACCTCACCGTGCCGCGGCGTCGCGGCGGCCGGTGGGCGGACGGAGGGTGACAGTGCGACCGTCGGTGTGCGACGCTTCGCATCCGCGCGTGGCCGAGTACGCGCGGAGCCGAGCACGCGCGGATGGACCGGGGGGTCCGCATGACTGAGAACGCGCCACCGGGAAGGCCCCGCCGCGGTCGCGGGGACGGGGTGGTCCGGACCGGCCGGGCCGTACCGCTGCTGCTGGTCGCCGGCGGGCTGGTGCTCGCCGCCGCCGCGCTGCGCCCGGACGGGGGCCTGCTGGGGACGCCGGGGGAGCCGCCGGTCGGCGCGCTCGGCTTCGTCGGGCTGATCGCCCTCGGCTGGGCGGGGATCGTCGGGCGGTTCGCGGCGCGCTTCCGCGAGGAGGTCCGCTCCCTGGTCGGGCCGACGCCGCGGGCCGAGCGGCTGCGCGAGGCCGCCGTGGTGCTGCTGGGCGGCGCCGCCGTGCTGGTGCCGGTGCTGCTGTTCCTCTTCCACGGCCGTACCCGGACCGACAACGAACGGCCCGAGCCGGTGGTCACGCCGCTGCCCGAGGTCACCGTGACGCCCACCCCGGAGCCGGAGGAGGGCGGCGCGCCGAACGGGGACGCCGGCCTGCTCGTCCTGCTGCTGTACGGGCTGGCCGCGGTCGTCGTGGTCGCCCTGCTGGTGTCGCTGGTCCGGCTGCTGCTGGGCCTGCACCGCTCGCGCCGGCGGCCGGAGCCGCTGCCCGCGGTCGGCCGGGTCGAGCCCGAGGACGCGCTCGCCGCCGCCGTCGCCACCGGCCGGCGGTCGCTGCACGGCGCCGACGCCCGGGCCGCCGTGATCGCCTGCTACGCCGCGATGGAGGGCTCGCTGGCGGACTCCGGGCTGGAACGGCAGGTCGGCGACAGCCCGGCGGAACTGCTGGAGCGGGCGGTCGCGGACGACCGCGTCGACCGGGCCCCCGCGTACGCGCTCACCGAGCTGTTCCGGGAGGCCAGGTACTCGTCCCACCCGATGGACGACGGCCATGTGCGCCGCGCCCGCGCCGCCCTGGACACCATCGCCGCCCGCCTGGCCGAGGCCGGCGCGGAGCCCGCCGACGGGGCCGGACAGCCCCTGACCGACCGTGCCGCAGCGTCCCGGAGCCACCGATGACCGCCGACTTCGCCCACCGCACCGCCGAAGTGCCCGAGCCCGGGCGGACCGGAGCCGGCTCGGTCCGGCACAGCCTGGTCGAACTGTCCGTCACCGCCGTGCTCGCCGAGGTGGTGTTCGGCCTGGTCGGCGGCCTGCCGGCGGTCGCCGCCGGAGCGGCCCTGATCGCCGTCGCGGCCCTGATCGCCGGCCGCTACGTCGCCGGCGGCGGGGTCCTGGACATCGGCCTGCGCCGCCGGCCGCGGCTGCTGGACGCGCACGAGCCAGGCCTCGCCGACTGGCGGTGGACGGTGCGCCAGGCGCTGGTCCCGGACGGCGACGCCCAGCCGCTGCGCGGGCGGCTCCAACGGCTGTACGCGGCCCGGCTCGCGGAGGCCCACCACCTCTCGCTCACCGCCGACCGGGAACGGGCGGCGGAGCTGGTCGGCCCCGGTCTCTGGCCGTGGATCGACCCGGCCGGCGACCTCCCGGCCCCGAGCGTCCCGCCGGACGTCCTGCACGCCCTCGTCGACCGGCTGGAGTCCCTGTAGTCGTGCCGATGGCAGGACCCGGCGCGGCCCTGTCGGCCGAAGCCGCCCCGTCGCGCGTCATCCCCCCGGCAGACCCGCCGCCGGGCCGCCGCCCCGGCCACCGATCCGAACGCCCCGTCAAGGAGAACCATGACCGCCGTCCCGCAGGCCCCCGCCGACCCGAGCGCCGACCCCGCGGCCCCGGACGGGCCCGGCGCGCTGACGCCGCAGCAGGCGGGGGACCGCGCCCGCGCGGTGCTGAAGGAGATCGAGCGCGCCGTCGTCGGCAAGCCCGAGGCGCTGCGCCTGGTGATGCTGGGCATCGTCGCCGGCGGCCATGTGCTGATCGAGGACCTGCCCGGGCTCGGCAAGACGCTCCTGGCCCGTTCGTTCGCGACCACCCTCGGGCTGGACTTCCGCCGGATCCAGTTCACGCCCGACCTGCTGCCCTCCGACGTCACCGGCGCGCCGTTCTACGACCAGCGCAGCGGCGAGATGGTGTTCCGCCCGGGCCCGCTGTTCACCCAACTGCTGCTGGCCGACGAGATCAACCGCACCCCGCCGAAGACCCAGGCCGCGCTGCTGGAGGCGATGGCCGAGGGACAGGTCTCGGTCGACGGCGCCACCCGCCGGCTGCCGCAGCCCTTCGCGGTGATCGCCACCGCCAACCCGATCGAGTACGAGGGCACCTACTCCCTGCCGGAGGCCCAGCTGGACCGGTTCCTGATCCGGGTGCGGATGGGGTACCTGTCCACCGGTCTGGAGGCGGCGATGCTCCGGGCGCGGCTGGACCGCTCCGCGCCCGAGGCGGTGCTCGACGCCGTCAGCAGCCCGGCCGAACTGCTCGCCGTGCGGGCCGCGGTCGAGCGCGTCGAGGTCGACGACGACCTCGTCGACTACGTCATCGCGCTGGTCGACGCCACCCGCAACGATCCGGAGATCCAGGTCGGCGCCTCGCCCCGCGGCGGCCTCGCGCTGGTGCAGTTGGCCCGGGCCCGCGCGATGCTGGAGGGCCGCGACTACCTGACGCCGGAGGACGTCAAGGAGCTCGCCGTCCCCGCGCTCGCCCACCGGATTACCCTGAAGCCGGAGTTGTGGGTGCGCGAGATCGACGCGGACGAGGTGCTGGCCCGGGTGGTGGCCGGTGTCCCGGCGCCGCAGACCGTACCGCGCGCCGCCGCGCCCGCCGCGCCTGCCGGTCCCGGCGGGTCCGGCGGGTCCGATGGGGGCTTCGCGCGGTGAGCGCCGATCCCGCCACCGCGCCCCGGCCCGAGGCCCCCGCCGCCGACCCGGTGACCGCCCGCATCGTCGCCCGCAGCGCCCGGGCCGGTGCCGAGGGCCTGCCCACCACCCCGCCGTCCCCGCACTGGAGGCCCGCCGACCGGACCCTGCGGCTGCTCACCGTCGCCACGGTCGCGGCCGCGGCCGCCCTGGTCACCGGGCACGCCTGGCTGCTCGCCCTGGCCGCCGCCCCGGCCGTGCTGCTCGCACTCGCCGCCCCGGGCACCGGCCGGCCCACCGAACTGGCCACCACCCTCACCGTGGAGCCGCGCCGCTGCTTCGAGGGCGAGCGCATCACCGTGCGGATCGGCATCCGGCACGACGGGCGGACCGGCCCGCTCGACCCCACCGTCGCGCTGGGCCCCGGCGTCGCCCTGGAGGCGCTGACCGTGCGCCCCACCGGCGTCGACCTCGCCCTGCGCGCCGACAGTTGGGGCCGCTGGAACCTGGGCGCCGTCGACATCGACGTGCACGACGCCGGCGCCCTGACCCGCCGCACCCTGCGCGCCGAACTCGGCACCGCGGACGTCTTCCCGGTGCCCGGAACGGCCCGGCTCACCCCCGTCCCGGTCCGGCTGCCCGAGCGGATCGGCGAGCACACCACCCGCCACGACGGCGCCGGCGTCGAGGTGACCGGCGTCCGCCCGTACGTCCACGGCGAGCGCCAGCGGCGCATCCACTGGCCCTCCACCACCCGCCGGGGCGGCATCCAGATCAACCAGTTCGCCGCCGAGCGGGCCTCCGACGCCGTCGTCCTGCTCGACACGCTCGACGACGTCCACGACCCGGCCACCGGGCTGTCCAGCCTGGACGAGAGCCTGCGCGCCGCCGCCGGACTGACCCGCGCCTACCTGCGCCGGCACGACCGGGTCGGCCTGGTCGCGGTCGGCGGCCGGCTGCGCTGGCTCACCGCCGCCACCGGCGACCGCCAGTTCCACCGGATGGTCGAGAGCGTGCTGGAGGTCCGTCAGGACCGCGTCCACCGCGGCCCCCTCGTGCCCCGGCTGCCGCTGCCCGCCCTGCCGGGCCACGCCCTGGTCTACGCGTTCACGCCGCTCGCCGACCAGCGCATCCTGGAGGTGCTCGGCCGGATCGGCGACCACGGCAACCCGCTCGTCGTGGTGGAGATCCCGGTCGGCGAGCCCCCGGTCGAACCGGACGACGAGGTGGGCGCCCTGGCCCTGCGGTTCTGGCGGGCCGAGCGCGAGGCGATGCGCGCCGCCCTGCGCGGGCGCGGCGTCCCGGTCGTCCGGTACGTCCCCGGCGAGACCCTGGACCTCGCGCTCGCGCCGCTGCTGCGCCGCCGGATCGGAGGAGGCGCGCGATGAAGGACCCCACGCCGCCGTCCGCCGTCGTCACGCCCGGCCCGCCCCCGGCCCTGCGGGCGCCCTGGCGGGAACGGGCGCTGCTCCGCCTGGTCGGCGCCGCCCTGCTGCTGGCCTCGGCCGGGGTGGGCGCCGACAACGGCGCCGCCGCGCTGGTCGGACCGGCCGGGCTGGTCGCCCTGCTCCTCCTGGCGACCTGGGCCGCCCCGCCGCCGCCCGAGCCGGTGCGCCGGCCCACCACCTGGGCGGCCCGGCAGGCCCCCCGGCGCCCCACCGCGCTGGCGACCGGCTGCGTCCTGCTCGCCGCGCTGGGCGAGCCCGGCCTCTGGCGGGGCGCCGCCTTGGCCGTGCTGCTGACCGCCTACCTGGTGCTCGTCGACGCCTTCGGCCCCGACCGGCGCCGCCCGAACCGCGCCCACGTGCTCGCCGCCCTGGCGGCCTCGGCCCTGGTCCTCCCGGTGGCGCTCACCGACACCGGGGCGGGGGAGTGGTCCCGTCCGGTGGCCCTGCTCGGCGTGCTGGCCGCCGCCGTCGGCGTGGGCCTCGGCCTGCGCACCCGCCGTCCGCGAACCTGACGCTGGGGCAATCTGGAAGAAGTCCGCCGCGGAGCACCCACGCCACAGTGGTCCGGGCGCTCCGCGGTCTTGAAGGGCCCGTCCCGGTCGCGTCGCGCCTCCCTCACCCACCACGTCCTGCGGAGGTCCAGTGGCGAAGACCGCGGAGTCGACTGCGGCCGGTCGATTCCTGTACAGCATCAACCACGACCGGCACAGGCTCGCGTTGAACGCGTACCTGGTGGTCGTCCTCGCGCACTGGGCCGAGCACCTGGCGCAGGCCTACCAGATCTGGGGGCTCGGCTGGCCCGCCAAGAAGGCCGGCGGCGCGCTCGGTCTCGCCTACCCCTGGCTCGTCACCACCGAGTGGCTGCACTACGGTTACGCCCTCTTCATGATCACCGTGCTGTTCCTGCTGCGCCCCGGCTTCACCGGGCGCAGCAGGACGTGGTGGACGATCTCCCTCGGCATCCAGTTCTGGCACCACATCGAGCACCTGCTGCTCTTCGTGCAGGCGCAGAGCCACCACTTCCTGTTCGGCCGCTCCGCGCCCACCAGCATCCTGCAACTGGTGGTCTCCCGGGTCGAGTTGCACCTCTTCTACAACACCATCGTCTTCATCCCGATGGTGATCGCCATGTATCTGCACCTGCGGCCGACCCAGGACGAGCTGGAGGGGATGACGTGCGGCTGCCGCGCCACGGGCAGCCCCCGGACGGCGGCCGTCTCCCATGCCTGAGACGGCCGTCCCGGTGGCGGACCCCGAGGTGGCCGGGGCGCGCGAGGGGCGGGCTCCGGACCGGGGCGCCGGGCGGGCGGGTTCGCCGCGGGCGTTCCAGCGGGCGATGGCGATCGGTCTCGGCCTGCTCGTCGTCGTGCTCGCGGCGGTGGGGTGGCTCAGTTCGGCGGAGGAGGTGAAGCTCTCCCGGGCCATCCCGGCGGCCGGCGGCCGGGTCGCGCAGGCCCCCGCCGAGGTGGCCCTGACGTTCTCGGGGGCGGTGCGCTCCTCCACGCTCATGCTGGCGGTGAACGGCACGGACGGCACCTCGGTGACGGACGGGACGCCGCAGCTCGACGGGAGCCGGTTGTCGGTGCCGGTCTCGATCACCGAGCCGGGGGCGTACCGGGTCACCTACCGGCTGGCGCTCGACCGGGGGCGGGTGGTCTCCGGGACGACCGAGTTCGTCGTCGGTGACGGGCCGCTGCCCGAGGGCGCCGAGGAGCTGGCGGAGGCCGGCTCGGACAGCGACGACGGCCACGGCCACGACATGGAGGGGCCGTTCAACATCGCGCTGCTCTGCCTGGACGCGCTGCTGCTCCCGGGCGCCCTGGTGCTGATGCTGCGGCGTCCGCGGGTGCGGTGACGGCCGGGCGCCGCCCGGCGCGCGAGGCCCGTTCCCCCGGTCGCGGGGAGCGGGCCCGCGCCCGTTCAGGAGACGGTCACCCGGCGGTCCGCGTGCTCCGCGGCCAGGGTGCCGAGCAGCCGCAGCGCCGTCTCCGACGGGGAGTTCGGCTCCACGGTGAAGGCCACCAGCATGAGCTCCGGCTCCTCGGTCCGCAGGACCTCCTGGAAGAGCGTGAGCTCGCCCACCTGGGGGTGGTGCAGCACATTGGTGAACGAGTCGCAGTTCGCCACCGAGTGGTCCTCCCACAGGGCGGCGAACTCGGCGCTGGAGGCGAGCAGTTCGCCGACCAGCGCGCGCACGCCGCCGTCGGCCGGGAACCTCGCCGCCACCATCCGCAGGTGGGCGACCACGGACCTGGCCTTGACCTCCCAGTTGGTGAACAGCGCCCGGGTCTGCGGGTCGAGGAAGATCAGCCGGGTCATGTTGGGCAGGACCTCGTGGTGGCGTCCGAACACCGCGTGCGCCAGCGGGTTCCAGGCGATCACATCGGCCGTCGGGGAGAGCACCATGACGGGCACGTCGCCCATCATCGTCATCAGCCTCCGCAGGCCGGCGGGGAGTTGCCGGGCCACCCGGGGCGCGCGGCCGGCCGCCGACCGCCTGGGGCGGGCGAGCGCGACCAGGTGGGTGTGCTCGGCCTCGTCCAGGCGCAGCGCCCGGGCCAGCGAGTCGAGGACGGCGTCGGAGACGTTCTGTCCCAGCCCCTGTTCCAGCCGGGCGTAGTAGGAGACGCTGACGCCGGCCAGTTGGGCGAGCTCCTCTCTGCGCAGGCCCGGCACTCGGCGGCGCTCTCCGTAGCAGCCGAGTCCGCAGTCAGCCGGATGGAGCCTGGCACGGCGGGACTTGAGAAATTTCCCGAGCTCATCCATGAGTCCCATTATGCTGAAAGTAGCACTGCGAAGCCTAGCCTTCCCAGTGATACGAACGACAGGTGTCTGGCTAGCGGGCGGACGATCTCCCACCCTTGCTCGCATGACCACGCTTCCCGACTCGCGGAACCGCATGAGCGCCCGGCTCAGGATGACCCTGTTCATCCTGCTGGGCGCGCAGTTCATGCTGTCCGTCGACTTCTCGATCCTCAACGTCGCGCTCCCCCAGATCGGTTCCGGGGTCGGGATATCCTCCGACGACCTGCCGTGGGTCGCGTCGGCGTACGCGCTGCCGGCCGCGGGCTTCACACTCCTGTTCGGCAGGATCGCCGACCTGTTCGGCCGCCGCCGGCTCTTCCTCGCGGGCATCGCGCTGCTCACCGTGGCGTCGGTGCTCGGCGGGATCGCGGACAGCGGGGCCCCGCTGCTGGCCGCCCGCGTCCTGCAAGGCCTGTCGACCGCCATGGCCGCCCCCGCGGCCCTGTCCCTGCTGATCACCTCGTTCTCCGAGGGCGCCATGCGGGAGCGGGTGCTGGGTCTGAACGGCGCGCTGCTGTCCGGCGGGTTCACCGTGGGCGCCCTGGTCGGCGGCACCCTGGTCGGCCTGCTGAGCTGGCGCTGGGCCTTCCTGATCAACGTCCCGGTGGCCGTCGCGATCCTGATCTCGACGCCGCGGCTGATCGCCGACAGCCGTGCCCCGGAGAAGGTCCGGCTCGACGTGCCCGGCGCCGTCTCGGTGACGGCCGGCCTGCTCGCGTTCACCTACGGCATCATCGACAAGAACCTGCTGATCGCCGCCATCGGCGTGGTGCTGCTCGGCGTGTTCTGGGCGATCGAGCTGCGCGCCGCCGCGCCGCTCGCCTCCGTGCGGATCCTCAAGCGCCCCAGCGTCAAGTGGGGGAACTTCGCCGGCCTCGTCGTGTTCTCGATGGAGAGCGCGCTGATCTTCCTCATGACGCTGTACCTCCAGGACGTGCTCCACTACGCCCCACTGATCACCGGTCTGATCTTCGGTGTGCCCGGGCTCGCGGCCGTGGCCGCCGGTGTCGTCGCGGGCCGGGCGATCGGCCGTTTCGGCACCCGGACCGTGCTGACCGTCGGCCTGGCGGTGCAGGGCCTGGCCACCGCGCCGCTGGTCCTGCTCGGCACCGACCGGGTGATGCTGGCGGTGCTGCTGCCCGCCCTGTTCATCGGCTTCTTCGGACACGTCACCTCCATCGTCGCCTACACCGTGACCGCGACCTCCGGCCTGCCGGACTCCGAGCAGGGCCTCGCGACCGGCCTCGCCGCGCTCAGCCAGCAGGTGGCGGTCACGATCGGCATCCCGATCCTGAGCGCCGTCGCCGCCACCCGCACCGTGCAGTTGGACGGCATCCGGCTCGCGCTCGCCGTCGACGTGGCCATCACGCTCCTCGCGGTGGTCCTCATCTGGACGGGTCTGCGCACCCGTTCCGAGGCGGTGCCCGCGGCCGCCGCCGGCCCGCAGGTCGAGGTCGGCGAGCAGGCGGCGAGCCGCTGAGTCTCCGGCGGGCGGGCCGCCCGGTGGCCTGCCCTCCGAATACGGCAGCCACGGAGAAGAGGTCCGGGATCATCCCCGGGATCATCGGAGAGCGATCGGCGGAGCGGCCCGGCGGAAATTCCGCGGGGTTCGCTCCGCCGCCCGCCGGCGCCGGTCGGACGAATTCGATTCGGCCGCCGCGCGCATTTCCTTCTCGCCGCGAGGAATGGACCCGATTGTGGCCGTCAAGAGAATCACCGCCAACCGCATCGACTTCGCCTATCTGGAACTCGGCGACGGGCCGCTGGCCCTGCTGACGCACGGCTTCCCGATGTCCCCGGCGACCTACCGGTACCTCATGCCGGCGCTCGCCGACGCGGGCTACCGCGCCGTCGCCCCCTACCTGCGCGGCTTCGCGCCCTCGGCGCAGCCGCCGGACGGCGGCTTCGCGATCGCCGACCTGGCGGCCGACGTGAATGGCCTCCACGAGGCGCTCGGCGGTGACGGCGACGCCGTCCTGATCGGGCACGACTTCAGCGTCCCCGCGGCGCTTGGCGCGGCCGGCACGGAGGCGGACCGCTGGTCCAAGCTCGTCCTCTGCGACGTCCCGCCGTTCGAGGTGTTCGGGCCGATGGTCCTGACGCCGCGGGGCACCGACGCGCTGAGCCACTTCTGGTTCTTCCAGACGGCGGCGGCCGAGCAGGTCGTCGCCGCGGACGACCTCGCCTACATCGACTGGATCTATCGGAAGTTCACCGCCGCCGGCTTCGACGCCACCGAGGACCTGAAGCACGCCAAGGACGCCCTCCGGGGGCCGGAGAACCTGGCGGCGGCCCTGGCCCTCTACCGGACGACCTTCGCCCCCGACCGCCTCGGCACGCCGGAGTGGCTGCAGGAGCACGCCGCCGTCTGGGGCGCCCCGCCGACCAGGCCGACGCTCAACCTGTTCGGCTCGGAGGACCCGAGCTTCCAGATCACCGACGAGACGCTGGCGGCCATCGTCGAGGGCCTGCCCGAGGGCTCGCACGCCGAGGTGGTCCAGGGGGTCGGCCACGCCGGGCTCGTCGAGAGACCCGCCGAGGTCAACAGCCTTATCCTGCGCTTCCTGGCCGGGGAACTCTGAGCGGCGGTACGCCGGAACGGCCCGGGTGGCCGGCCGCTGGGGCCGGCCACCCGGGCCGCTTCGTCAGGCGCGCGAACGGTCAGGAGCTGAACTTGTCCTGGCCGTTCCACCAGTTCTCGCCGGGCCCCTTGGCGGTGGCGTCGTCGTAGCGGTCGTGGTGGCGCCACCAGTCCCAGGGGTGCTCCAGGCCCTCCTCCTGCCGGCCCAGCAGTGTCATATCCAGGTAGTTGTAGGTGTTCAGGGTGACCTCGCTGCCCCGGTCGTACAGCGAGTTGGTGTGGTAGACCTGGTCGCCTTCGCGCAGGAAGGAGCTCACGCCGGGCAGTTCGCCCTTGTCGGTGGTCACGTTGAAGTCGCGGTTGAAGTCGCTGCCGTGGGAGGAGACGAAGGGCAGGTCCCAGCCCATCCGCTCGCGGAACGGCTCGATCTTGGCGATCGGCGCCCGGGCCACCATCACGAACGAGGTGTCGCGGTTGTGCATGTGGGCCAGGTGCCCCACCGAGTCGGCCTGCATCGAGCAGCCGGGGCAGCCCTGCTCCCAGGCCGGGTCGAACATGAAGTGACGGACGATCAGCTGCCGCCGGCCCTGGAAGAGGTCGAGCAGCGTGGGCGAGGCCCCGGGCGCCTCGAACACGTACTCCTTCTCGACCAGCACCCGCGGCAGCGCGCGGCGGGCCGCCGAGACCGCGTCGCGCACGCGGGTGAGCTCCTTCTCCTGCTCCAGCAGTTCCTTGCGGGCGGTGAGCCACTCGTCCTTGCTGACGATGGGCGACAGATCCACACTGGCCTCCTGGCTACGGTGCCGCCGCCGGTGAGGCGGCGGGCGGGAACGATGCTGGCACCAGGGTGGCACGCACGGCGCTCGCGTTCTTCCTCGCGATTGCTCAACGCCATTGCCCGGCGCATAACGCCGGCCGCCGCGATCCGGCAATTCAGAAGATGTCCCGCCGGCCCGTCCGGTGAAATCGTTTCCCGGTGACCGCGCGAATGTGAGATCCGGTCCGGTCACCACTCAACCGAACCGTCCAGGAGGAAATGCCATGTCGTCCACTGGAATACCGACCCGGGAAGAAATCGTCGAGCGGGTCGCCGCACTGGTGCCGGTCCTCCGGGAGCAGGCGGCCTGGTCCGAGGAGAACCGCCGGCTGAGCGACGAGACGGTCGCGACCCTCGCCGAGGCCGGCGTCTTCCGGCTCAGGACGCCGGTGCGCTACGGCGGCTACGAGTGCGACACCACCACGCTGGTGGAGGTGGCGATGGAGCTCGGCCGCGCCGACGGCGCCATCGCCTGGACCTCCTCGGTCCTCTGGATCCCGACCTGGCTCGCCGGCCTCTTCCAGGACGCCGCCCAGGACGAGGTCTTCACGTCCGAGGCCCCCCGGGTCTGCGGCACCAACAGCCCCACCGGCACGGCCGTGCCGGTCGAGGGCGGCATCGTGCTCAACGGCTCCTGGAAGTTCGTCAGCGGGGCCTGGCACTCGGGCTGGCAGGAGATCGCCGCGATCCTGCTCCGTCCGGACGCCGAGCCCGAGCCGATCATGGCGCTGGTCCCGATCGCCGACCTCAAGCTCGTCGACGACTGGCACACCAGCGCCCTGCGCGGTACGGGCAGTGTCACCACGGTGGCCGAGGAGCTCTTCATCCCGGAGCACCGCGTCATCCCGATGAGCGCCTCGATGCGGCCGCAGGGCCTGTCGGAGGCCAACGCCGAGTCCCCGGTGTGGCGCACCCCGGCCGCCCTGGTCGCGGCGGCCTCCGGGGCCGGCGTGGTGGTCGGCCTGGCCAAGGCGGCGCGGGAGGTCTTCTTCGAGCGGCTGCCCGGCCGGAAGATCACCTACACCGACTACGAGGCGCAGAGCGAGGCCCCGATCACCCACCTGCGGGTCGCCGAGGCCGTCAACAGCATCGACCAGGCGGAGTTCCACGCCCGCCGCGCCGCGGCCACCGTGGACGCCAAGGCCGCGAGCGGCGAGGAGTGGAAGCTGGAGGAGCGCGCCCAGGTCCGCAACGACCACGGCGAGGCGACCCGGCTCGCCAAGCACGCCATCGACCTGCTGATGAGCATCAGCGGCGGTACCTCGATCTTCCTCGACGTGCCGCTCCAGCGGATCGCCCGGGACATCCAGGCGGTCGCTCTGCACGCCCTGATCAACCCGGACACCAACGCGGAGCTCTACGGCCGGGCCCTGTGCGGTCTGGAGCCCAACACGCTGTACATCTGAGCCGACCGAGGCGAGGCCGGGCCCGCCGCTCCGAGACCGGGGCGCCGGGCCCGGGCGCGCTCAGGGCCCCACCATGCCGCCGGTCAGGTCGGCCGCCGTCCCCGTGGACACCGCGGCCAGGTCCGAGGCCATGAACGCCGCCATGTTGCCGACGTCCGCCAGCGAGGGCCAGCGGCCCAGCAGGTTGCGGGCCGCGGAGCGGTCCTGCCAGCCCGCCATCCGGGCCGGCAGTTCGGGACGGTCCGTCGCCAGCGTGGTCCTCGCCGCGTCCGGCGACCCGGCGGAGTGGAGGCAGAGCACCCGTACGCCCTGCGGCCCGAGTTCGGCCGCGAGGGTGCGGGCGAAGGCCTCCACCGCCGCCCAGGCCGGGCCGAACCCGGCCGTGTAGGGGAACGGGACGCGCGCGGGCGCGGCGGTCATCATCATGATGACGCCCCGTTCCCGCGGCAGCATGCGCGCGGCCGCCGCGTTGGCGGTGGTGAACTGCGCCTTGGTGAAGTCGATGATCGGCAGCGAGAAGTCCTCGAAGGACAGCTCGCCCAGGGCCGCGCCCTGCTCGCCGCCCGGCCGCCGGGTGGAGGTCGCGCAGAAGGAGATGTCGAGCCCGCCGGTCCGCTCGACCACGGAGTCCAGGAAGCCGTCGACCGCCTCCCGGTCCAGCGCGTCCACCCGCGCGGTCACCAGTGAGCCGCCCTCGCCCTCCACGTCGTGGGCCAGCTGTTTGAGCGCGGCCTCGCCGCGGCCCGCCACGAACACCCGGGCGCCCTCCCTGACGAAGGCCTTGGCCACCGCGCCTCCGACCGACCCCGCGCCGTAGACGACGGCCGTCCTGTCCGTCAGCAGACTCTCCATCGGGCTTCCCCTTCCCTCGGCGCCGCCGTGGCGCGCGGAACGTCTGATCCACGCTAAGGAGGGTCCGCCCCACCCGCGACCCGAGCGGGCGTGCGCCCACCCGAAGGTGTGTCCGGGCCGGACCGGAAACTGACGAACACGCGTTCGCCGCGCCGCCGGTCAGCCGCACCACCCGCGCCGCGGCCCGCCCTCCCGTCGGCGCAGGGCGTCCGGCGGGAGGCCTGCGGCGGCCAGGTGGGCGCGGAGGACGGCGGCTTCGGCCTCCGTCACCGTGACGGACAGGGCGCGACCGGTGTCGCCCGCGCTGTAGACCAGGACGTCGTCGCGCCGGCACTCGGCGCTGATGGTGTACGGGGCGAGCGCCACCAGGACGGCGAACTGCCCGTCGTCCCGGAGGTCGATGTCGACGGCGGTCCGGGACTCCGAGAGGGTGAGCAGCCGCTCGTACGCGGGCAGCACCTCCGGCGGCCACGGTTCGTCACTGATCGCGTCCACCCAGGCCTCGCGGATGAACGGGCGCAGGGCGCGCAGGGCCTCGCGGTGGACGGCGGCGGCGACGGACGGGGGCAGGCCGTCGGCGAGGAAGAGGTCCATGTGAGGGCTCACTCCGTGAAGCCGTCGCCCGCCGGCTCCGGGCCGGTGGCGGGGTCGCGGGTGAGGAGGTAGCGCGCGCCCGGGCCGGCGGCGCCGGCGCGGTCGCCGGCGTTGTAGAGGCCGCAGCGGGTGAGGGAGAGGCAGCCGCAGCCGATGCAGCCGGTGAGCTTGGCCTTCAGCCGCTCCAGTTCGGCGATCTGCTCCTCGATCCGGCTCTGCCAGGACTGTGCGACGCCGTCCCACTCCGCGCCGCTGGGCGCCCGGTGCTCGGGGAGGCGGTCCAGGGCGACCTTGGCCTCGTCCAGCGACAGGCCGACCCGCTGGGCGGCCCGGACGAAGGCGATCCGGCGCAGCATGCCGCGGGTGTAGCGGCGCTGGTTGCCGGTGGTGCGGGTGGCGTGGATCAGCCCCAGCTTCTCGTAGTACCGCAGCGCCGAGGCGGCGAGGCCGCTGCGGTCGGAGAGCTGGCCGATGGTGAGGAGGTCGTGCCTGCTGGGACCGTGGGCGCTCATGGGGCCACTCTAGCGCTTGACTTGAAGCCGACTTCAAGTAGCAGCATCGTGGGCATGACGAACCGCACCCCCGCCCCCCTCCTCGGCTTCGCCGAGCTGCCGGGCCTGATGGCCCTGATGACCGGCGACGAGAAGCACGGTCCGGCCGCCACCTCCACCCTCGACGCGCTGTGGGTGCTGTACGACCGCGTCCTGCGGGTGACCCCGGAGAGCGTCGACGAGCAGGACCGGGACCGCTTCCTGCTCTCCAAGGGCCACGGCCCGATGGCCTACTACGCCGTCCTCGCGGCCAAGGGCTTCATCGACCCGGCGGTGCTGCCGAGCTTCGGCGCCTACGACTCGCCGCTCGGCCACCACCCGGACCGGCTGCTGATCCCCGGCGTGGAGGTCAGCTCCGGCTCGCTCGGCCACGGCCTGCCGATCGCTGTCGGCACCGCGCTCGGCCTGCGCGCCCAGGGGCTCACCGGCCCGGCGGTCTGGGTGCTGATCGGGGACGCCGAGTTCGACGAGGGCTCCAACCACGAGGCGGTGGCCTTCGCGGGCGCCGCCGGACTGGACCGGCTGCACGCCCTGGTGATCGACAACTCCTCCGCCACCCACGGCTGGCGGGGCGGCATCGCCGCGCGCTTCGCCACCGAGGGCTGGTCGGTGGAGACGGTGGACGGCCGCGACCACGAGGCGCTGTACGCGGCGTACACCGCCGAGCACCCGGGCCGGCCGCGGGTCGTGGTGGCCCGCGTCGAGCCGAAGAACTCCTGACCCGAAGAGAGGCCCCAGAACCGTGGACACCATGCGCGAACGCTTCATCGAGACCACCTCCCGCCTGCTGGACGAGGACCCGCGCCTCGCCGTCGTCCTGGCCGACATCAGCGCCGCCGGCTTCGACCCGGCCGCCGGGCGGCACCCGGACCGGGTGATCAACGTCGGCATCCGCGAGCAGTTGCTGATCGGCGCCGCCGCCGGACTGGCCTTCACCGGGCTGCGGCCGATCGCCCACACCTTCGCCAGCTTCCTCGTCGAGCGCCCCTTCGAGCAGGTGAAGCTGGACCTCGGCCACCAGGGCGTCGGCGCCGTGCTGGTGAGCGCGGCCGGCTCCTACGACTGGCCGGCCGGCGGGCGCACCCACATGGCGCCGGGCGACGTCGCGCTGCTGGACACGCTGCCCGACTGGACGGTGCACGTGCCCGGCCACGCCGACGAGGCGGAGCAACTGCTGCGCCACGCGGTCGCCGACGGCGACCACAAGGTGTACGTCCGGCTCTCCGACCACGGCAACGAGCACGCCACCGCCGTCGAGCCGGGCCGGTTCACCGTCGTCCGGCGGGGCGGCCGGGGCGCGGTGGTCGCGGTGGGCCCGATGCTGGACGCCGTGCTCGCCGCCACCGAGAACCTGGACGTCACCGTGCTGTACGCGGCCACCGTCCGGCCGTTCGACGGCGCCGCGCTGCGGGCCGCCACCGAACGGAGCACGGACGTGGTGCTGGTCGAGCCGTACCTGGCCGGCACCTCCGCCAACGAGGCGCACCAGGCCCTCGCCGACCGCCCGCACCGGCTGCTGGCCCTCGGGGTGCCGCGCGCCGAACACCGGCAGTACGGCTCGGTCCCGGAGCACCTGGCCGCCTACGGCCTGGACGCCCACGGGCTGCGCGACCGGATCGGCGAATTCATCTGGTGATGGGCCGTCAAATACGAAGGATCACCACGGAGTCGGCCTCCAGCGTGAACCCTCCGGCGGCGGCCCCGTGCCCCCCGAAGGCCGCCAGCACCTCCCCGTCCAGCGGCAGCGTCGCGGCCCCCGTGCCGAGGTTGACCGCCACCCGGTAGCGCCCGCGGTGCACCACCAGCCACCCGGAGGCCTCGTCGGTGTCGACCCGCACCGCCGCCAGGCCGGGGTCCGCCAGCTCCGGGCAGGCCCTCCGCAGCCGGATCAACTCCCGGTACCAGTCCAGCAGTCCGGCGTGCGGCGCGCGCCGCGGCTCGGTCCAGTCGAGGACGGAGCGCAGCACGGTGGCCGGCTCCTGCGGGTCCGGCACCGCGTCCGCCGACCAGCCGTGCTCGGTGAACTCCCGCCGCCGGCCCCGGCGGACGGCCTCGGCGAGGTTGGGGTCGGTGTGGTCGGTGAAGTACTGCCAGGGGGTGGCCGCGCCCCACTCCTCGCCCATGAACAGCATGGGGGTGAACGGCGAGGTGAGCACCAGCGCGGCCCCGCAGGCGAGCCGGCCGGGGGAGAGGCTGGTGGAGATCCGGTCGCCGAGCGCCCGGTTGCCGATCTGGTCGTGGGTCTGGAGGTAGCCGAGCAGGCGCTCGCCGTGCGCGGGCGGGAAGGGCCGGCCGTGGTGGCGGCCGCGGAACGAGGACCAGGTGCCGTCGTGGAAGTAGCCCCGGGTCAGGGCCTTGGCGACGGCGGCGAGCGGGGCGGCGGCGAAGTCGGCGTAGTAGCCCTGGGATTCGCCGGTGAGGGCGCAGTGCAGGGCGTGGTGGAAGTCGTCGCTCCACTGCGCGGCGAGCCCCTGCCCGCCGGCCTCGCGCGGGGTGGTGGTGCGCGGGTCGTTGAGGTCGGACTCGGCGATCAGGAACAGCGGGCGGTTGACGGCCACCGCCAACCGGTCGACCTCGTGGGCGAGTTCCTCCAGGAAGTGAACGGCGCGGTCGTCGGCGAGGGCGTGCACGGCGTCCAGCCGCAGGCCGTCGATCCGGTAGTCGCGCAGCCAGGCGAGCGCGCTGCCGATCAGGTAGCCGCGCACCTCGTCGGAGCCCGGCGCGTCCAGGTTGACGGCGGAGCCCCACGGGGTGTGGTGGCGGTCGGTGAAGTACGGGCCGAACTGCGGCAGGTGGTTGCCGGCCGGGCCGAGGTGGTTGTGCACCACGTCGAGGACGACGCCGAGGCCCTTGCGGTGCGCGGCGTCCACGAAGCGCTTGAGGCCCTCCGGTCCGCCGTAGGGCTCGTGCACGGCCCAGAGCGAGACGCCGTCGTACCCCCAGCCGTGCTTGCCGGGGAACGGGCAGACCGGCATCAGCTCGACGAGGTCGACGCCCAGCTCGACCAGGTGGTCCAGGCGTCCGGCCGCCGCGTCGAAGGTGCCGGCGGCGGTGAAGGTGCCGATGTGCAGCTCGTACAGCACGGCGCCGGCGAGCGGGCGGCCGCGCCATCCGCCGTGCGACCAGTTGAACGCGGCGTGGTCGACGGCGCGGCTGGGGCCGTCCGGCCCGTGCGGCTGCCGGGGCGAGCGGGGGTCGGGCAGCGGGCGGCCGCCGTCCAGCGCGAACGCGTAGTCCCCGGCGGGCGCCTCGCCGTGCCACCACCCGGCGCGGGTCCCGTCCCGGTCCAGCGGGTGGCGGGCGCCGTCGACGGCGACCTCGACCCGCTCGGCGGCGTACGGCGCCCAGACCTCGTACCTCATGCCGCTCCCCTCCTGGTCAGCAGCGCGACCGGCAGGTCGGCCAGCAGGTCCTTCAACAGGACCGGCCCGTCGGCAAAGTGACGCAGCGTCAGGGCATCCGTCCACTCGCCCCCGTCGGGCAGGTGAAGTTCGGTGCCGCGCCAGCCGCCGTCGCGGGCGAGCCCGTAGGGCAGGCGGGTGACGACGGTGAGCACGTCCGGGCCGCGCCCGAAGGCGAGCAGGTGGCCGGCGGCCGGACCGGCGGCGGTGAGCGGCCGGTGGGCGCCCAGCGGGTGGGCGCGGCGCAGGTGCAGGGCGGTGGTGGTGAGGTGCAGCTTCTCCCGGGCGAGGTCGCCCGGGCGGGCCGCCGCCGAATCGGTGAGCCGCACGGCCAGCGCCCCGAGGTCGACGGCGCGTCGGTTGTCCGGGTCGACCAGGGTGTACAGCGGCTCCTCGCCGCCCTGGTAGAGGTCCGGCACGCCGGGCACGGTGAGGTGCAGCAGTGCGGCGGCCAGCGTGTTGGAGCGCGCGTACGGGGCGAGCGCGGCGACGTACCCCTCGATCCTGGGGAGCAGCCCGGGGTTGCCGAAGACGGCGTGGACGCGGTCGGCGAGGGCGCGTTCGAAGCGGATGTCCTGGGTCGTCCAGGAGGTGTGGACCTTGGCCTCCCGGGCGGCCTTGAGCACGGCGGCGACCAGCCGTTCGGGGGTGGCCGGCCAGGCGGCGACCAGGGTCTGCCAGAGCAGCCAGTCGCTGTCGGGGTCGAAGCGGGCGGCGGGCCCCGGGCCCGGTCCGGCCGCGGTGGACCAGGCGGCGGCCTCGGCGGCCCAGGTCCCGGGCTGCTCGGCCAGGACGGCGAGCCGGGCGCGGGCGTCGGCGCTGCGCTTGGTGTCGTGGGTGGAGAGCGCCGTCATGGTGTGCGGCCAGTGCCGTTCGACGTAGTGGCACCAGGCGTGGAAGTCCTCGGGCCGCAGCCCGGGCCGGGCGGGCTCGCCGCCGACCTCGTTCAGGCTCAGCAGCGCGTTCCAGCGGTAGAAGGCGGTGTCCTCGACGCCCTTGGCGGCGACCGCGGCGGCGGTCTGGGCGAAGCGGACGGCGAACTCGTCCTGCTCGGGCCCGCGCCCGAGCCCGCCCGCCGCGAGGGCGGCGACGAAGCGGTCGGTGGCGTCGGTGGGCGCCTCGTCGGCGGCGAGCGCCGCGTGCAGTTGCGCGGCGGAGACTTCCGGCAGCGGCTCCCCGGGCCGGGGGTAGGGCCGGTACGCGGGGTAGCCGGTGAGCTGGCGGCGCAGCGCGGCGCGCAGCCGCCACGGCGGGTGGTCGGCGTGGACGGGGTCGGCGGCGCCGAGCCGGACGGCGAGCCGGACCAGCCGCTCCACCTCGGCGGCCAGCTCGCCCTCGGGCGCGGTCATGTCGGCCCGCCCGCGCCGGGCGGCGGCCTGCGCCGGGTGCGGGTCGGCGCAGGGTTCGCCGCCCGGGGGAGCGCCGGTGAGGAACGCCTCGTACGCCCCGGCCAGCCGGCAGGCGCCCGCGTGGTCGGTGAGCACCCCGTCGATCCGGCGCAGCGCGTCGTACCCGGTGGTGCCGGCGCACGGCCAGTCGGCGGGCAGCCGCTCCTCGCCGGTGAGGATCTTCTCGACGACCGTGTACGTCCCGCCGGTGGCCTCGGCGAGCCGCTCCAGATAGCCGCGCGGGTCGGCGAGCCCGTCGGGATGGTCGATCCGGAAGCCGTCCAGCACGCCCTCGCGGTGCAGCCGCAGCAGCAGGCCGTGGGTGGCCTCGAACACCTCCGGGTCCTCGACCCGGACCGCGATCAGCTCGTTGACGGTGAAGAACCGCCGGTAGTTCAGCTCGGTGCGGGCCAGCCGCCACCACGCGAGGCGGTACCACTGCCGGGCGAGCAGTTCGGGCAGCGCGAGGTGCCCGGTGCCGGGGCGCAGCGGCAGGACGTGGTCGTGGTAGCGGAGCGTGTCGCCGTCGACGGCGAGCTGGTCGAGGACGGCGCCGAGCCGGTCGCCGAGCAGCGGCAGCAGCACCCGCCCGCGCCCGGGGGCGTCCGGCGGGCCGGGCAGGGCCTGCCAGTCGATGTCGAACCAGCGGGCGTACGGCGAGTCGGGGCCGTCGCGCAGCACCTGCCAGAGCGGCCGGTTGAGGTGCTCGGGGGCGGGCACGGCCATGTGGTTGGGCACCACGTCGGCGATCAGCCGCAGGCCGTGCCGGTGCGCCTCGGCGGCCAGCGCGCGCAGCGCCGGCTCGCCGCCGAGCTGCTCGGCGATCCGGCCGTGGTCGACGGTGTCGTAGCCGTGGGCGGAGCCGGGCACGGGTTCGAGCAGCGGGGAGAGGTGCAGGTGGGAGACGCCGAGGGCGGCCAGGTAGGGGACGGCGGCGGTGGCGTCGCGCAGGGTGAAGCCGGGCTGGAGCTGGAGCCGGTACGAGGCGGAGGGCACCGAGGCCGGGACGACCGCCTGCGCGGTGGCCGGGCGGCGGGCGGGGTCGAACGACGGGACGGAGGCGGCCGAACGTGGCTGCGCGGGCTCGGCGGCGTGGGTCATGCCTCCATGCCTACCCGGCGGCACGCGGGGGCAAGACCCGTTGCTGGCCCGAACAGGTGAGCGGCGGTGTCGTGGGCAGCTCGGCGGCCCCGGCTCAGTGGCCCCGGCGCCGCCGGCCGCGCGGCACCGTGAAGTAGCCCGGACGCTGCGGACCGCCGGCCCCGGAGGTGCCCAGGCGCAGGATCAGGCCGTGCTCGGCGCGGGCGGCCGCGACCAGGGCGGCGGCGCCCGGGTCGTGCGCGTACTGGGAGAACGTGCTGTTGAACATCGTCGGGGTCGGCTCGGGGAGCGGTCGCCCGCCCGGCTCGTCCCAGAGCAGGGTCGTTCCCGGCGCGTACAGCCGGGGGCTGTCCCTCGGGGAGCCGTCCGGGTGGCGGCCGCCGTGCCGGTAGTACGCCAGCGCGTCGGCGACCGAGCCGGGCGGGTGCGGCCTGCGGGGGTCGTGGAACAGGCCGCGGCCCCAGTCGGCGACGCCGGCCGCCTCGATCCGGCGCAGCAGCTCCGGGACGTCCGGTCCGGCGGCGAAGTAGGCGGTCGCGGCGAGCTGGCAGACCAGCTCCAGGCGGCGGCCGGGGTCGAGCCCGAGGCCCGGAGTGAGCCGCCGGTCGTCCACCTGGGTGACCAGGTGGGTCACCCCGTTGACCGCGCCGAGCCGCTCGATCAGGCCCTCGACCACGGCGTGTTCGGCGGCCCGGGCGGCCTGCGCCTCCGGGGTGCGGGTGCGCGCCAGCAGCCGCCGGTACGGGGGTGGGCGCCGGATCGTCGCGTCCGCGATCCGGCCGGGGACGGAGAGCAGTGTCCCCAGGAGGAACTCCGTCGCGCTCGGACGATCGCCCACCATGCCGCCCGCCCCCTCGGTCCTCGGTCCCCGGTCCCCGGTTCTTCCGGGGACCACCGTGACCCGCGCGGCGGACGCCACGCAAGGGCCGGCGGAGAACCGGGACACCGCCGTGGCTCACGCGGGCCGTTGCAGCACCATCAGCGAGCGGTCGGTGAGCCAGAGGGCGTCCCCGGCCTTGACCCGGGCCCCGGAGCCGGGCGCGGGCGGCTGCGGCCGGGCGGTGTCCACCACCACCTGCCACTCCTGCCCGTGCCCGGCCGGCACGGTGAACTCCAGCGGCTCGGAGTGCGCGTTGAACATCAGCAGGAAGGAGTCGTCGACGATCCGCCCGCCGCGCCGGTCCGGCTCCGAGATGGCGTAGCCGTTCAGGAACACGGTGAGCGACTTCGCGTAGCTGGCACCCCAGTTGCGCTTGGTCATCTCCTCCCCGGCGGGGGTGAACCAGGCGATGTCGGTGAGGTCCTCGTACTCGCCGCCGGCCCCGCCCTCCCCGGCGGGCCGGCCCGGGACCGGGCGGCCGTGGAAGAAGCGGCGGCGCCGGAACACCGGGTGGTCGCGGCGCAGCCAGACCATCCGCTGGGTGAACTCCAGCAGCCGGGTCCGCGCCCCGTCGCCCTGCGGCCCGTCGCCGTCCGGCCAGTGCACCCAGGTGAGCTCGTTGTCCTGGCAGTAGGCGTTGTTGTTGCCCTGCTGGGTGCGGCCGAACTCGTCGCCGTGGGAGAGCATCGGCACGCCCTGGGAGAGCATCAGGGTGGCGAGGAAGTTGCGCTGCTGGCGGGCCCGCAGCTCCTCGACGGCCGGGTCGTCGGCGGGGCCCTCGGCGCCGCAGTTCCAGGAGCGGTTGAAGGACTCGCCGTCCCGGTTGCCCTCGCCGTTGGCCTCGTTGTGCTTCTCGTTGTAGGAGACCAGGTCGCGCAGGGTGAAGCCGTCGTGGCAGGTGACGAAGTTGATCGAGGCGATCGGGCGGCGGCCGTCGTCCTGGTAGAGGTCGGAGGAGCCGGTGAGCCGGGAGCCGAACTCGGCGAGGGTGGCGTTCTCGCCGCGCCACAGGTCGCGGACGGTGTCCCGGTACATGCCGTTCCACTCCGTCCACAGCGGCGGGAAGTTGCCGACCTGGTAGCCGCCCTCGCCGAGGTCCCAGGGCTCGGCGATCAGCTTGGCCTGGGAGACCACCGGGTCCTGCTGGACGAGGTCGAAGAACGAGGAGAGCCGGTCCACCTCGTGGAACTGCCGGGCGAGGGTGGCAGCGAGGTCGAAGCGGAAGCCGTCCACGTGCATCTCGGTGACCCAGTAGCGCAGCGAGTCCATGATCAGCTGGAGCACGTGCGGGCTGCGCATCAGCAGGCTGTTGCCGGTGCCGGTGGTGTCCTCGTAGAACCGCTGGTCCCGGGCCAGGCGGTAGTAGGACACGTTGTCCAGGCCGCGCAGCGAGAGGGTGGGGCCCAGGTGGTTGCCCTCGGCGGTGTGGTTGTAGACGACGTCGAGGATGACCTCGATGCCGGCCGCGTGCAGCGCCTTCACCATCGACTTGAACTCCTGCACCTGCTGGCCGCGGTCGCCGGTGGAGGAGTAGGAGGAGTGCGGGGCGAAGAAGCCGACGGTGTTGTAGCCCCAGTAGTTGGCCAGGCCGAGGTCGCGCAGCCGGTGGTCGCGGACGAACTGGTGCACCGGCATCAGCTCGATCGCGGTGACCCCGAGCTTGGCGAGGTGCTCGATGACGGCGGGGTGGGCGACGCCCGCGTAGGTGCCGCGGATCTCCTCGGGGATGCCGGGGTGCAGCTTGGTCAGGCCCTTCACATGGGCCTCGTAGAGCACCGTGCGGTGGTAGTCGGTGCGCGGCGGGCGGTCGGTGCCCCAGTCGAAGTACGGGTTGATCACCACCGAGTGCATGGTGTGCGGGGCGGAGTCGAGGTCGTTGCGGCGCTCGGGGGCGCCGAAGTGGTAGCCGTAGACGGACTCGTCCCAGTCGATGTGGCCGCTCATCGCCTTGGCGTACGGGTCCAGCAGCAGTTTGGCGCTGTTGTGCCGCTGGCCGAGGCCCGGGTTGTACGGCCCGTGGACGCGGAAGCCGTAGCGCTGGCCCGGCTGGACACCGGGGAGGTAGGCGTGCCGGACGAAGGCGTCGGTCTCGCGCAGCTCGACGGCCGTCTCCGAACCGTCCTCGCCGAGCAGGCAGAGCTCGATCCGGTCGGCGCTCTCCGAGAACACCGCGAAGTTGGTGCCGGCCCCGTCGTAGGTGGCGCCGAGCGGGTAGGGGGTCCCTGGCCAGACCTGCATGGTTTCTCGACTCCCTTGATCTGAACGAGAACTGACGGTCAGTCCGATGGTCGGGGCCGGACCGCGGGGTGTACCGGCCGGGCGCCGTGACGTACGGCACACGGGCGCGGCACAGTCCGCATACTCCCCGACGCCTTCCCCGGTGGCGGGGCCATACGCACCGTGTTCGCCCGAACGGGTGTCCCCACGGCGTCCCGGGGGCGTCACACCGCCGTCCCGGGTCTTCCGTGCCGGGCGGGGCGGGTGAGACGGTTGGGGCGGACCGCCGGGGCCCGGCCGGTGCGGGCCGGCGCCGTGGTCCAACCGGCTGCGGGCGGTTCGCGGCGGGCAGTACCCTTGATCGTCCGGCCGTCCGGGGCCCGTGGCGGTCCATCAGGCGAACCGGCGGCGAACCGCCGGTGCTGCCGGCGGCGCGCCGTGCGGCCGGACGGCAGGCAGACAGCTCCGAGCGGCCGCGGGCGGCTCCCAGCAGGAACCAGGTGAGGTGGCGCATGGTGTTCCCCGCCGGCGGCCGTGGCGGTGGGCCCGGCGGCCCCGACCGGGGCGGCGCCCGCAGCGAGGCACCGACGGTGGTCATGCGGCCCGCCCTGACCGGCGGGCGCTCGCTCGTCCCGTCCCAGGGCGGACCGGTCGACGTCCCCGCGCTCGCCTGGTCCGGCGCCGAGTGGGAGGACGCCTACCAGCGGGTCCGCCTCTCCGGGCGGGCCTACGTCTGGCTCAACCTGGTCGAACAGCGGCTGCGCTCGCTCGTCGACGAGGTGCTGCACCCGATCTACGCGCCCGCCCACGGCGAGGACTGGGTCACCGCCGCGGCCGGCCCGGCCGGCGAGGAGTGGGCGCACCGGGCCGGCGCCGTGCGCGAGGTCAGCCGGCGCAAGGGCTACCTGCTCGACCCCGCCGACGACGACCCGCTGGTCTTCCTCACCCTGCCGCAGCTGCGCGAGCTGATGGTCCAGCACTGGCCGTGCTTCGAGCCGTATCTGGCGGACCGCCGGGAGATCGAGCTGGCCCTCGACGAGCTGGAGGTCGCCCGGCACGTCGTCTCCCGCAACCGGGTCCTCACCGCGACCGTCCTCGCCCAGACCGAACGGGCCGCCGCCCGGCTGCTCGCCCTCTTCGACGGCGGCGCCGGGGCCGTGCCCGCCGACGTCGTCGAGTCGCTGGTCGCCGGCCGTTACGCGGACGTCGTCGCCGTCCACCCCGACCGGGTCCGGCTCCAGCGCGACCTGCCGGTCGAGGACCTCCTCGACGGCGCCCGGCGGCTGGACGCGCTCGGCATCGGCCTCGGCATGCTCTGCCAGAACTACACCGGCAAGCGCCTCGTCCGGCTCGCCACCGACGGCTGCCGGGTCCGGCTGCTCTTCCTCAACCCCGCCAGCAGCGCCGTCCGCCGCCGCGAGCGCGAACTCGGCCTCGGCCGCGGCGAGCTGGGCCGCTCGATCCAGATGAACATCCTGCACGTGCGCCGGGTCCGCGCCGCACTGCGCGACCAGGGCGGCTTCGAGATCCGGGTGTTCGACGAGACCCCGCGCTTCACCGCCTACCTGGTCGAGGGCGTGCCGTCCGCCGCCCCGGCCCCCGGCGGCCGCCGCCAGACCCGCGACCTCGGCGTCGTCCAGCCCTACCTCCGCCGCGCCCGCGGCATGGAGTCCCCCGCCCTGGTCCTGCGCGGCGGCGCCGGCCAGCAGCCGGGCGGCACGGACGCCGGCCTCCTGGAGGTCTACCGCGAGGAGTTCGAGGGCGTCTGGGCCGACTCCCGCCCCGTCTCCTGACCTCCCGCCCGGGGAACGGGACACAGGAACGGGACACCCCTCGGCGCATGCGCTGTGTAGTCGTGAGAACACCGAATCCATACGACGAGTACGACCATCGGATGGTTCCGTGGGGGCTCTGTGGCGTAGGTGTCGAGCCCCCACCGGCCGGATTGTCGGAGGGGCGGGTGATGATAGGGGCTGCTTCGACCCAGAGGACGGAAGGACACACCCTATGAGCTGGTGGCAGCAGCCACTGGTCGGCTTCGACCTGGAGACCACGGGCACCGACCCGGCCGTGGACCGCATCGTCACGGCCGCCCTCGTGGACACCGTCGGGGCCCGCCGGCTGGGTGCCACCGGCTGGCTGATCGACCCGGGGGTGCCGATTCCCGCCGAGGCGGCGGCGATCCACGGGATCGGTGACGACCTGGCCAGAGCCAAGGGGCGGCCGGCCAAGGAGGCGGTGGACGAGATAGCCGCGGCGCTGTGCGAGCGGCTCGCCGACGGGCGGCCGGTGGTGGCGTTCAACGCGCCGTTCGACCTGTCGATGCTCGACGCCGAGCTGCGCCGGCACGGCCTGCCGGTGCTCGCCGAGCGCCTCGGCGGGCCGGTCGCGCCCGTGCTCGACGCGCTGGTCATCGACCGGGCCGTGGACAAGTACCGCAAGGGCTCCCGCACCCTCCAGCGGGTCTGCGAGGTGTACGGGGTCGAGCTGACCGACGCCCACGAGGCCGGCAGTGACGCCCTCGCCGCCGTCCGGGTCGCCGTCGCCCTCGCCGAGCGCTACCCCGCCCAGGTCGGCGGCGTTCCGACCGCCGAACTCCACGCCCGGCAGGTCGACTGGCACCGGGCCTGGGCCGAGGACCTCCAGGCCTGGCTGCGCCGCGGCAAGGACCCGGAGGCCGTCATAGACCCCCGTTGGCCCCTGCGCTGAGCCCGGTTCCCAGCAGGCGTGCCTTGGCGGCGGTGAACTCGGCGGTGTCGAGGGCGCCGTCGCGGTGGAGCGCGGTGAGGCGTTCCAGGGCGGCGACCACCTCCAGCGCGGCCGGGGCGGGGGCCGTGGGTTCGAGGTCCGGGGCGATGAGGGAGACCCGGGTGTTCTGCGGGTCGGCGGGGTCGTAGCGGACCTCGGCGGGGCCGCCCCGGTGCGGGGTCTCGTGGGCCGGGAAGGCGTCGGTGACCGTGGCCGTGCGGCGGGTGCCGTCGACCGTGGTGAACTCGACGGTGACGCGGAGTTCGGGCAGGCCGGCCGAGACGGCGCCGGTGGTGGCGAGATCGACGACCCGGCCCGGGACGGTGATGCCGTACTGCTCCAGGCGGCCCTGCTGTTCGTCCCGCCGACGCCTCTCCAGCCGGAAGGCGCGCCAGCGGCGGGCGCCGTGCCGGTCGAGGACGACCGTGAGCAGGGCGAGCGGCAGGACGGGCACCAGCGGCCAGGGGTGGAAGGAGCCGTTGGCGAGGGCCGCGCCGCCCAGGCCGAGGGCGAGGCAGCCCACCAGAACGCCCCGGTCGGAGGTGGCCGAGGGCTCGGTGGTGGGGGCGTCGCCGTGCGCGGTGGTGGCGGTGGCCACCAGGCACAGCAGCCAGAGCAGGATCCCGCCGGCCAGGTACCCGGCGGTGCCGAAGCCGTTGCACTGCTGCTCGGGGCCGCAGGCGTCGGTGCCGTACGCGCGCACGAAGCCGGTGGCGGTGAGCTGTCCGGCCAGCGCGGTGAACACGGAGATCAGGACGAGCCCGAAGAGCCGACCGCTGCTCAGGCGCGGTCCGACGGCGGTGGGGTGATCGGTGGCCATGGCCCCGGAGTCTAGGGCGTGTCTTGCGGATCTTTGCCGGGTCCGCGGCGCCGGGGCACGCACCTCGCCGCGTTGTCGTCGGTCGCCAATGCTCCGCAGTGGCTCCCTCCTCCGCCTTGCGATGCACGCACCCCAACGCCGCGGCCTGATCCGACAAGATCCACAAGACACGCCCTAAGCGGGGAAGGTGGCCGCGCGGTCGGCGGGGAAGCCGGAACGTCGCCCCCGGGCGGCCACCCGGTCCGGTCAGAACGGGTACCAGCGCACCTCGGTGGCCCCGGTCCGCAGCGAGTCCACCCGCCGGCGGAACTCGGCGAGCGCCGCCGGGTTTCCCGGCGCCTGCTGCGCGACCCAGGAGGCGCTCGCGGTCTCCCGCGCGCCGCGCAGCACCGCGAAGCCGGGCCACTCGCGCACGTCCCAGCCGTACGCCTCGGTGAACGCCCGGTACTCCTCGCCCGGCACGCCGTACCGGTCGTGGCTGAGCGCGAGCACCACCAGGTCGTGCTCGCGCAGGTCGTTGGCGACGAACTCCAGGTCCAGCAGGACGGGCCCGTCCGGGCCGATGTGCACGTTGCGCGGCAGCGCGTCGCCGTGGATCACCCCGGTCGGCAGGTGCGGGACGAGCGCGGCCGCCTCCTCGGCGAAGGCCTCCCGGCGCTCGCGCAGGAAGTCGACGTCGGCCGGGTCGACGTGGCCCTCGGCGGAGGCGAGCCAGCGCTCGACGGGCGCCAGCAGGTCGCGCCGGCCGAGCGCGAACGGCGGGGCCGGCAGCCGGTGCAAGGCGTGCAGCAGCGGGGCGAGGTCGACCGGGCGGGCGGGCCGCTCGGCGGGGGCGAGCCGGTGCCAGAAGGTGACGGGGTGGCCGTGGGCGAGCCGCGGTTCGACGGGCACCGCGTCGTACGGGCGGACCACCGGGACGCCGTGACCGGCCAGCCAGTCGGCGACGGCGAGCTCGCGGCGGGCACGCTCGTACAGTTCCGGGCCGCGGCCGACCTTGGCGACCACGGCCGGGTCGCCGAGGTCGAAGACGGCGTTCTCGCCGAGGGCGATCAGCCGGGCGTCGCCGGGGCCGGGCAGGCCGGCCGACTCGCAGGCGTGGGCGAGCAGCAGCCGGGCCCGTTCCTCGTCGAAGGGGAGCATGGGGGTGTCCGTTTCTTGCATGACAGCCGGGTGAGGGTGGGCGATCATTCTGGCAAACGGGTGCCGGGCCCCGCGTCACGCGGGGCCCGGCGGTTGTCCGAGGTCTGGGGGTCCGAGGACCGTCGGGGAAGGTCAGACCTCGATCCGGCGGTGCCGGGCCTGGTGGGGCTGCTGCTCCGGGGCGGCCTGCGGAACGTGGGCGGCGGCGCCGGTGCCGAGCGGCGGGACGCTCTCGCCGTGCGAGAGGTCGGGCAGCCAGCCGAGCCAGCGCGGCAGGTACCAGTTGCGCTCGCCGAGCAGGGTCATCACCGCGGGAAGCAGCACCGCGCGGATGATCGTCGCGTCGATCAGCACCGCGACCGCGAGGCCGACGCCCATCTGCTTCATGGCCTGCATGGACAGGGTGCCGAAGACCGCGAACACCGCCACCATGATCACCGCGGCGCTGGTGACCACCCCGGCCGTGGAGCGGATGCCGTGGGCGATCGCGGCCCGGGTGGGCAGGCCCCGGTCGCGGCCCTCCTTGATCCGGGAGACCACGAAGACGTGGTAGTCCATCGAGAGGCCGAAGAGGATCACGAAGAGGAACAGCGGCACCCAGGACTCCACCGCGCCCACGCCCTCGGTGCCGAGCAGCGAGGCCCCGACGCCGTGCTGGAAGACCAGCGTCAGCACCCCGTATGCGGCGCCGACCGACAGCAGGTTGAGCACCACGGCGGTGGCGGCGACGGCCAGCGAGCGGAAGGAGGTGAGCATCAGGAGGAAGGCGAAGGCCACCACGAAGCCGAAGACCAGCGGCATCGAGCCGGTCATCTTGGCGTTGAAGTCGTAGGAGCCGGCGGTGCGGCCGGTGACCGGGGCCTCGGTGCCGGGCACGGCGAGCACGGTGGCGGGCACCAGTTGCCCGCGCAGGGTCTTCAGCGCGGCGTTGCTCACCTCGTCGTTGCCGGTGCCGTTGAGCGGGATGTCGACGGTGGCGACGTTCTGCTGCGGGTGGACGGTGACGTCGACCGGTCCGTGCATCTGCCCGCTGGCCAGGGCGCGGGCCTTGAGGTCGGCGATCGCGGCGGTCATCGCCGGGGAGTCGATGTCGGCGGCCTTGATCACCACGGAGGCGGGTGCCGGGCTGCCGGGGAAGGCGGCCTCGATCTTCTGCGAGACGGCGACCAGCTCATTGCCCTTGGGCAGCTGCTGCTGGAAGGTCAGGTTGGCGGTGTGCATGGTGAGCAGCGGGGCGGACAGGCCGATCAGCACGGCCCCGGCGAGCACGGTGGCGGCCAGCGGGCGGTGCAGGACCGGGGTCAGCACGGCGTTCCAGAACCGGCCGCCGGTGGTCGCGGCGTCGGCGCGGCGGCGCCGGCCGAGGAACGGCACCCGGCCCTTGCCGACCCTGTCGCCGAGCATCGAGAGCAGCGCGGGCAGCACGGTGAGCGAGCCGAGCACGGCGGTGACGACGACCACGATGGTGGCGAAGGCCATCGACTCGAACTCGGCGATGCCGGTGAGGAACATGCCGGCCATCGCGATCACCACGGTGACGCCGGAGACCAGGACGGCCCGGCCGCTGGTGGCGGCGGCGATCTGCAGCGAGGTCTCCAGGTCGCGCCCGGCGGCCCGCTCCTCGCGCTCGCGGCGCAGGTAGAAGAGGCAGTAGTCGACGCCGACGGCGAGGCCGACCAGCAGCATCACCGAGGCGGCGCTGTTGCTGGTGTGCAGCAGGCCGCTGCTGAGCGCGACCAGTCCGCCGGCCGCGATGAAGGCGGTGAGCGCGAGCACGACCGGCAGCACGGCGGCGACCAGCGCGCCGAAGGCGACCAGCAGGATGCCGAGGGCGAGCGGGACGGCCGTCCACTCGGCGCGGGTGAAGTCCTCGGCGAACTGCTCGTCCATCCACTTGCCGGAGCTGGCGTCGCCGAGTTCGACCACGGTGAGGTCGGGGTGCTGCTTCTGGACGCCGGCGACGGCGTCGACCACGGCGGTGACGTTCTTGACCGCCTCCTCGTGCTCGCCCTTCACGGTGAGCTGGACGAGGGCGGAACGGCCGTCGGCGGAGACCGCCTTGGTGTCGTAGGGGGAGCGGATGTCGGTGGCCTTGCCGGTGCCGTCGACCGCGCTGATCACCTGCTCGACGGTGGTCCGGAAGGCGGGGGCGTCGCTGGTCAGCGAGCCGCTCTGGACCAGCACGGTCTCGGTGGACGGCGGCTTGAGGCCGGCCTGGTCGAGGATCTGGGCGGCCCGGGAGACCTGGCCGGGCATGGCTTCGGCGTCGGTGACCTTGGTGCTGCCGTGCATGCCGCCGAGGACGGCGGCGAGGACGACGAAGAGCAGCCAGCCGAAGACGGCGGTCTTTCTGTGCCGGGCGCTCCACGCGCCCATGGCTGCGGCCATGCCGAGCTTGGTCTTCACAGCTTCCCCCTGGGAGTGCGGCCGGCGCCGGGATCGGTGGCGGGCGCGGGCCGGGCCTGCGGCGGTGGTTGGTCCGCCGGGTGGTTCGGGCGCCGGGGTGCGGCCCGGCGTCCCAACCGACACTAGGGAAGCCGCAGGTGACGGGGTATCCGGCTGGCGGGGGAGTTCGCCCTGTGGTCTTCCTCGGGGAGGAGGTGGGGTTTTCCCTACCCGGCAACCCTGATATCTCCTCCCTGGGATCGGGGCACCGACTCCACCCTGAGGGGGAGTGGAATCCACCCCGAGCACGAGGTCCCGGGGGTCGTGCGGGGGCGAAGATGGGTCAGGGTCGCCTCAGGGCGTCCTGAGGGGGTCGGCCTTCGGCAAACGGGGTCGAGGGGAAAACTACTTGCCGGTCGGCAAGTAAGTGGCCGTAGGATGGTCCCCTCTTCGTACTTACCTGCCGACCGGCTAGGCCAGTGCCCCCGCACGGCCGGAGCCGATCCCGATCCGTCGCCCGGCGTCCCGTCCCCCAAGGGCTGCGGTGAACCATGCCCAGGAGGCATTACGAGCATGTTCCACCGACTAGGACAATTCGTCGTCCGTCGCGCCTGGTGGGTGATCGCCGGGTGGATCGTCGCGATGCTCGCCGTCGCGTTCACGGCGCCGAAGATCACCGCCCAGACCGACGAGGCCGCGTTCCTTCCCAAGCACTACGAGTCCATCCAGGCCGCGGAGTTGCAGGAGCAGGCGTTCCCGGCCAGCTTCACTCCCTCGGCGCTCGCCCTGTTCGAGCGCAACGACGGCGCCCAGCTCACGGCCGAGGACAAGGCCGCCGCGGCGAAGATCGTGCAGGGCCTCACCGACAAGAAGATCGAGCACGTCGAGCAGATCGTCCCGGTCAGCGACCAGACGACCTCCAAGGACGGCAAGTACGCGCTGGCGCCGATCGCCATCGACAAGGCCACTCAGAACTCGGAGAAGTTCGGCGAGGTCGCCAAGGACCTCCGTGACGAGGGCAAGTCGCTCGCCCAGGGCACCAGTCTGAAGTTCCAGCTCGGCGGCGCCGCCGCCCAGCAGCAGGACCAGAAGGAGTCCTCCGGCGCGGCCGACGCGATCATCGCGATCAGCAGCGTCGTCCTGGTCGCGATCATCGTCGGCATCATCTTCCGCAGCGTGCTGGCCGGCCTGCTGCCGGTGCTGCTCTCGCTGGTGATCGCGATGCCGACCGCGAACGGCCTGATCGCCCACGCCACCAAGGCCTTCGACCTGAAGTCCACCCCGGTGCTCTCGGCGATCCTGATCGTCGTGGTGCTCGGCGTCGGCACCGACTACTTCCTGTTCCTCGCCTTCCGCTACCGCGAGCGGCTGCGGGCGGGCGACACCCGGCAGGAGGCCGTGGCCAACGCCGTCGGCCGGGTCGGCGAGGCGATCGCCTCCGCGGCCGGCGCGGTCACCGTCGCCTTCGCGGCGCTCGTCCTCTCCAGCCTCGGCATGTTCAAGGCGCTCGGCCCGGCGCTGGCCATCGCGGTCGTCGTCACCGCCTTCGCCTCGCTCACCCTGGCCCCGGCCGTGCTCACGGTCATCCCGGCCCGCGGTGTGTTCTGGCCGGGCAAGAAGTGGATGCGCGAGCCGTCCGACGCCCGGTTCGCCGCGCTCGGCCGCGTGGTCCAGAAGCGCCCGGCCCTCGTGGCGGTCGCCTCCGGCGCCGTGCTGGTGGCGCTGAGCGCCGGCGCCCTCAACTACAACGGCACCTTCGACCTCGCGGGCAGCTCCATGCCCAAGAGCAAGGAGTCGATGGTCGTCCAGGACAAGCTGGTCACCGCCTTCTCGGCCGGTGCCGCGGACCCGACGCACGTCTACCTGACCTCCGAGGGCGGCGGCAAGCTCGACCAGGGCGCGTTCGCCGGCTTCGCCGCCAAGCTCGGTGCCGTCCCCGGCGTCGCCGAGGCCCCGGCCGAGCCGGAGGTGAGCAAGGACGGCGCGACCGCGGACTTCACCGTCCTGCTCAAGAACGAGCCGTCCGGCAACGAGGCGATCGACACCGTCACGGAGCTGCGCGAGGTCGCCCACGCCCAGGCGCCGTCCGGCACCGAGGCCAAGGTCGGCGGCATCACCGCGATCTACAAGGACATCAACCTGGCGATGAGCCACGACTACAAGCTGGTGTTCCCGATCGCGGGTCTGCTGATCCTGCTGATCCTGGCCCTCCAGCTGCGCAGCGTGGTCGCCCCCTGGTACCTGATGGCCTCGGTCGGCCTCGGCTTCACCGCCACCCTCGGCTCCTCGACCCTGCTGTTCCAGAACATCAAGGGCGAGCACGGCATGATGTTCATGCTGCCGATCCTGATCTACCTCTTCGTGGTGGCGATCGGCACCGACTACAACATCCTGATCATCGCCCGCCTGCGGGAGGAGGCCCGCGAGGGCCGCAGCCCGCGCGAGGCGGCCCGCGAGGCGGTGCGCCACGGCGGCCCGACCGTCGCGGCGGCCGGCTTCATCCTGGCGGTGTCGTTCGCGACCTTCATGCTCGCGGGCAACATCTTCATGCTGGAGTTCGGCTTCGGCATGGCCTTCGGCATCTTCCTGGCGGCCTTCGTCATGGCGATGTTCTTCACCCCGGCGCTCACCGCGCTGGTCGGCAAGGCCGCCTGGTGGCCCGGTCACGGCGGCGACGCCACCGGCGGCCACGACGGCGGGCACGCCGCACCGGCCGGCCCGTACGCACACGGACTGCCGGAGTCGGCCGGACGGCGCTGAGCCGTTCGCCCGATCCGGTGACAGTCGGGTGACACCCCGGTGTCGCCAGGGCGGCGCCCGCTTCGGCGGGCGCCGCCTGCCCGTTTCCCGGGGGGTGCAAACGTGATCTGTCGGGCAGAAAATCCCCGGTCAATCGGGGTGCGACCGTGCTACAGTCGAGTCAGTTGCAGTTTTGGTTCCCATGAACGCTTGTGTGCGCCTGCTGGTCCCAACCAACAGGCGCATTTGTTTTGTCCGGTGTTTCAGTCTCCGGATGGGGATCGCGGCTACTTGGGGTCCACGAGGTGTGGGCTCCGATGCCCCAGTTAGAGGAGACGGTTATGGCTACCGGCACCGTGAAGTGGTTCAACAGCGAGAAGGGCTTCGGCTTCATCGAGCAGGAGACCGGCGGCCCCGACGTGTTCGCGCACTACTCGAACATCGTTGCTCAGGGCTTCCGTGAGCTCGTCGAGGGCCAGAAGGTCGAGTTCGACGTCACCCAGGGCCAGAAGGGCCCGCAGGCCGAGAACATCCGCGTCATCTGAGTCCGGCTTCCGAGCTGACTCGCGATCTCGCGTAGCGAGGGCCCGCACCGCACGGTGCGGGCCCTCGCCCATGCCGCCGAACGGCCGGGGCGGCGCACTCCTTTTCCGACGGCCGACCAGCCCCGACCGGGGCTGCCGCGCTACGGACGGAGAAACCCCGTGACCACCCCTGCCCAGCCGCCCCGCGACGGCGGTCGCACCCGCAAGCCCCGCAACCGCTCCGGCGCCCCGCGCACCGGCGCCGCGCCCCGTTCCGGCTCCGCCCCGCGCGCCGGCGCGTCCACCCGGCCGCCGCGCCGCAACGCCCCGCGCGTCGCCGAGCCCGCCGACTTCACCGTCGTCGAGGGCACCCCGGCCCGCCCGCCGGCGGCCGGCTTCGCCGAGCTGGAGCTGCCCAAGGCGATCCTCTCCGCGCTGACCCGCGAGGGCGTCACCGAGCCGTTCCCGATCCAGGCCGCCACCCTGCCGGACTCGATCGCCGGCCGCGACGTGCTCGGCCGCGGCCGCACCGGCTCCGGCAAGACGCTCGCCTTCGGCCTGCCGCTGCTCGCCCGTACCGCCGGCAAGCGCGCCGACGCGCGCCACCCGCTGGCGCTGGTGCTGACGCCCACCCGCGAGCTGGCCCAGCAGGTCACCGAGGCGCTCACCCCGTATGCCACCGCCGTCAACCTGCGGATCGCCACCGTCGTCGGCGGCATGTCGATCACCCGGCAGGCCAACGCCGTGCGGCGCGGCGCCGAGGTCCTGGTCGCCACCCCCGGCCGGCTGGACGACCTGATCGGCCGCGGCGACGTCCGGCTCTCCGACGTCGCGATCACCGTGCTCGACGAGGCCGACCAGATGGCCGACATGGGCTTCCTGCCGCAGGTCACCAAGCTGCTGGAGCAGGTCGCCGAGGGCGGGCAGCGGATGCTGTTCTCCGCCACCCTGGACCGCAACGTCGACCGGCTGGTCAAGCGCTTCCTGAGCGACCCGGTGACCCACTCCGTCGACCCCTCGGCCGGCGCGGTCACCACCATGGACCACCACGTGCTCCAGCTGGAGCCGACCGACAAGGCGTCCACCGCCGCCCACATCGCCTCCCGCGACGGGCGCGTGATCATGTTCGTGCACACCAAGCACGGCGCCGACCGGCTGGCCAAGCAGCTGCTCGCCAACGGCGTGAAGGCCGCCGCCCTGCACGGCGGCAAGTCCCAGCCGCAGCGCAACCGGGTGCTCGACCAGTTCCGGGACGGTCACGTCACCGCGCTGATCGCCACCAACGTCGCCGCCCGCGGCATCCACATCGACGGCCTCGACCTGGTCGTCAACGTCGACCCGCCGGTCGACCACAAGGACTACCTGCACCGCGGCGGCCGCACCGCCCGGGCCGGCGAGTCCGGCACCGTCGTCACCCTGGTGCTGCCCGACCAGCGGCGCGAGGTCGGCCGGCTGATGACCGTGGCCGGCATCCGCCCGACCACCACCAAGGTCCGCCCCGGCGACGTCGAGCTCGCCCGGATCACCGGCGCCCGCACTCCCAGCGGCGTGCCGGTCACCCTGGCCGTGCCCGCCCCGGCCGCCCCCGCCGACGCGGAGGCCGGGAAGGCCGCGCCGAAGACCTCCTCGTCCGGCCCGCGCCGGCGCTCCGGCAAGCGCTCGGCGCTGCCGGCCGACGTCGACATGAACGGCAACCCGCGCCGTCCCCGGCCCAAGCAGCGGGCCGGCGGCGCGGGCGGCGGCCAGGGCGGCGGCGCGCCGCGCCAGGCGTCCGGCTTCATCGGCCGCTCCTCGGGCCGGTCCAAGCCCGGCAGCGGCTCCAAGTCCGGCTCCAACTACGGCACCGGCCGCCAGCGCCGCCAGACCGACTGAGCGACCTCCGGCGTCCGACCGGCCCGGCGCCATCGACGCGGCCCGGCGTCCGTACGGCCCGGCTCACCCTGCACGGGGGAGCCGGGCCGTACGCGTGCGCGGGGGAGTGCGGCGGGCCGGGCGCTTTCCGGACGGATCCCCCGGGGCCCTGGCCTGCCACCGCTTCCGGTCGGCCTTTTGCCTCAACCCCCCTCCGTAAACGGATCATTGGCGTGATCGTTCCCCCGCGTTGTTGACCGTGGCCACACATCCCCCCGACGCTTTCACGCGGCCCGCACAACTGTCGCACCGTCATCACGGTTCCCGGCCCGGCGGGTTGCCCGGTTCACCGTCTCCGGAAGGACCTTCCGATGCGCCGTTCCGTCACCCTGTTCGCCGCCGCCGTGCTCGCCGGGGCCGCCGCGGTCACCGCGCCCGCCGCCCAGGCCGCGCCCGCCGCGGGTCCGGCCGACAAGTGCTCCATCGCCAACAACGGCTCCGGCTACACCGGCACCTGTTCCGGCATCGACCCCATGCAGACCTGGTCCCTCTCGGGCACCTGCGTGAGCTACGACAGCAACGGGTTCCCCAGCTACTCGTTCGCCTGGGGGGCCGGCTGGGTCACCGGCAACACCACCACCAGCGCGACGTGCTTCATGTCGTGGCCGGCCGGTGGCGCCTCCATCACCTTCGGCCCCATCGTCCCGGCCGGGCCGGTCGGCCCGATCGTCGGCTACGGGAGCAAGTGCGTCGGCGTGAAGGACGGCAACACGGCCAACGGCACCCCCGTGCAGATCTGGGACTGCCTCGGCAACACGGCCCAGACGTGGAAGATCGCCGTCGACGGCACCGTCCGGGCGCTCGGCAAGTGCCTGGACGTCCAGGGCGGCAACGGCTCGATCGGCACCCCGGTGCAGCTCTACGACTGCAACGGCAGCGGCGCCCAGCAGTGGCGGCCCCGGGCCGACGGCTCGCTGTACAACCCGATGTCCGGCCGCTGCCTGGACGACTACGCGTACTCCACCACCAACGGCAACCCGGTCCTCATCTGGGACTGCAACGGCGCCGCCAACCAGGTCTGGCACGTCCCGGCCTGACCGTGCCCGTGACCGCTCCCCGGGCTACCCGAGGGTTCCGTGGGCCAGTACGGCCAGGCCGGCCGTGATCCGCGCGGGGGTGAGGCCGGCTTCGCGCTGGTGGCGGAAGAGCTCGGGGGCGAGCGGGGCGAGCAACTGGTCGGCCAGGACCTCCGGGTCCGGCCGGCCGGCCTCGCGCGCCAGGTGGGCGACGTGCAGCCGCCAGAAGGCGTAGGCGCCGGTGCGGTAGCGGGCCGCGCCGGTCTCGGCGCCGAGCACCAGGTGGACGTGGGTCTCCAGCAGTTCGACCATCGCCGCGTAGAAGGCGGCCAGCCGCTCGGCGGGCGTGACTGCGCCGGCCCCGCCCGCCCCGTTGCGGCCGTCGTCGCCGTCGCCGCCGTCGCCCGGGCCGAGCGGCGGGGCACCGCGCAGCAGGCGCTCCTGGAGTGCGCGTTCGTGCTCGTCGAGCAGGGCGCGGGCGATCGAGGCGCGGTCCGGATAGCGGCGGTAGAGGGTGCCGCGGCCGATGCCGGCCGCCCGGGCGATGTCGTCCATGGTGACGGCGGTCGGGTCGCCCTCGGCGAAGAGCCGTTCGGCGGCGGCGAGCACCTTGGCCCGGTTCCGGGCGGCGTCGGCCCGTTCGCGGGGCGGCGGGCCGTCGGCCATCGGGAGCTCGGTCGTCATGGGGGACAACGGTAGAGGGAAGTGCGCACCCGAGGGAAGTGGACACACTGTCCACTTCCCTCTAGCGTAGGGAGGACCAGCAAGTGGACGCGATGTCCGGTTGTTCGGCCGTTCCGTCCCGCCCAGACCGCCTCCGGGGGTTCACCGTGTCCCACCTCCTGCACCTCGACAGCAGCGCGCGCACCGACTCCTTCACCCGCCGCCTCGGCGCGGCCTTCGCCGACGCCTGGCTGGCCGGCGGCGGTGAGGTCACCCACCGCGACCTCGCCGCCGAACCGGTCCCGCCGATCCGCGAGGGCTGGACCCGGATCTGCGACACCCTGCTGCGCGAGGAGATCACCGACATCGCCCGCTACCCCGAGGCCGTCCGCACCGCACAGGAGCGCGAGGCCTGGGCGGTCGTCCGGCCGCTGCTCGACGAACTCGTCGCGGCGGACGCCGTACTGATCGGCGCGCCGATGTACAACTTCGGCATCCCGTCCGCGCTCAAGGCCTGGATCGACCAGGTCACCTTCCCGAAGATGGTGCTGGCGCCGCGCAAGTTCGTGGTGGTGGCCGCGCGCGGCGGCGCCTACGGCCCGGGCACCCCGCGCGAGCCCTACGACCACAACGGCCGCTACCTGACCGACTTCGTCCGCGGCCACTACGCGGTGGAGGACGCCGAGGTGATCGCCGCCGAGCTCGTCAACTCGCTGGTGGACCCCGCGCTGGCCGGGCGCGTCCTCCAGCACCGGGAGTCCGCCGCCGACGCGCTGTACCGGGCCGGCGAGCTGGGCACCAAGCTGGTCGGTTACCGCATCCCGAGGGGGGACTGAGCGCCGTGCCGTGGATCTGGCTGCTGCTGGCCGGCGTGGTGGAGGTCGCCTGGGCACAGTCCATCAAGCCGACCGAGGGCTTCACCCGCCTCCCGCAGACCGCCCTGTGCTTCGTGCTCATGCTGGGCGCCGTCTACCTGCTCTCCCGCGCCCTCCAGGACCTCCCGGTCGGCACCTCCTATGCCGTCTTCACCGGCATCGGCACCATCGGCACCGTCCTGACCGCCCTCGCCGTCCGCCACGAGGTCCCGTCCCCCACCGCCCTCACCGGCCTCGCCCTGATCACCACCGGCCTCATCACCGTCCACCTGGGGGCCACCACCCACTGACCCCGCCGCGCCGGACCCCGGGAACCATGTCGCGCCACGACCCCGGCGGCCCGGTGCGGCGGTCGATGTTGGTGGCATACAATTGCTTGTCCATCACCAACATCGCTCCCCTGGAGGTGCGGATGTCCGTGACACAGATCGACATCGACGAAGAGGCACTGGAGCGTGCCATGGCACTGGCGGGGGTGCGGACCAAGAAGGAGGCCGTCAACCTCGCGCTCCGCTACTACGCCGAGCAGCGGGAACGCGCAGCGAGGATCGGCCGGCACTTCGAACGGGCTCGGCGATGGGGAGCCGTGGAGGACGCCGAACGGCTGCACAGGGCGGAGAAGGACGCCCGGTGATCTACCTGCTCGACACCTCGGCCCTCGTGCGGTTGCTGCGGGACCCGAAACTTCAGACCGCCTGGTACGACGCGATCGACGCCGAGTCGATCGCGTCGTGCTATCCCCAGCGCGCTGAGTTCCTCTACAGCGCGCGCGATGCCCGGGAGTACGACGAGATCGCCGAGATGTTCGCCGATCTCTATCCCGACGTCTCGGTTCCCAAGAGTGCCGGACGCTGGATCGACATGGTGCAACGCCGGATGGCCCTCGCGGGGCAGCACCGCAGCGCCTCTGCGGTCGACCTCCTGATCGCGGCCACGGCTGCGCATCACGGACTCACCGTGCTTCACGACGACGCCGACTATCGCACGGTGGCCCGTCACGCCTCCGATCTCACCGAGCACAGCATTCTGGACCACGCCTGATGGCGGAGGTGCTCAGGCGGTGAGGGCCGGGGTCGTCGCCGTCCTCGTGCGGGCCTCGTCGTAGCGGGTGAGGAGGAGGCGGGCGAGGTCGGGGGTGGGGGCGAGGGTGGTGGCGAGGTGGTCGGCGGCGGCTTCGGTGGCGGCCGCGGCGATGCGGTCGGGGAGCAGGCCGGGGGCGAGGAGGTAGGGGGAGACGGCGATCCGGTCGGTGTCGGGGAGGCGGCGCAGGGCGGCGACGGCGTCGGGGACGCGCGGGCCGGCCGCGGAGGCGTAGGCGACCTCGACGGCGGCCCAGCCGCGGGTGCGGCGCCACTCGGCGGCGACCGCCCGGGTGGCGGCGTCGGCGGCCGGGTCGGAGGAGCCGGCGGCGGCGAGCACGACGCCGGTGCGGGCGCGGACGGCGGGGGAGGCGAGCGCGGGGGTGGCCTCGGTGAGCCGGCGGTCCAGGGCGGACAGCAGCAGCGGCGACGGCCCGAGCACCTCGGCCACCGGCAGGCCGGCGCCGGCCGCGCGCAGGGCGGCCGGGATGTCGTGCTTGGCGTGGAAGGCCCGGTTGAGCAGCAGCGGGACGGCCACCGCGGCCGGTCCGAGCCGGTCCAGCACCTGCGGGATGCGCGGCGCGCAGTGGTCCAGGTAGGCGGTGGCGACGTCCAGGCCGGGCCGCAGCGCCCGGACCTGGCCGACCAGCGCGGCGACGGCCGCGGCGTGCCGGGGGTCGCGGCTGCCGTGGGCGATCAGCAGCAGGGTGGGGCTGCCCGCCGCCACCGTGGTGGCGGGGGCGGCGGGCAGCCGGCGGTCGGTCATGCGGACGGCCTCACTTGCCGGAGGCCAGCAGGCCGCGGTTGCGCAGGACCCGGCGCTCGACCGGGGTGAAGACGAGCAGTTCGATGGCGATGCCGACGAACAGGATGAGGATGATGCCGAGCAGCACGCCCGCCATGTCCGAGAACTCGCGCTGGTTCTCCAGGAACCGGCCGAGGCCGAGGCCCAGGTCGGGGGAGGAGGCGACGAGTTCGGCGGCCATCAGCGAGCGCCAGGAGAACGCCCAGCCCTGCTTGAGGCCGGCCAGGTAGCCGGGCAGGGCGGCGGGCAGCAGGATGTGCCGGGCCCCGGTCAGGCCGGTGGCGCCGATGGTGCGGCCGGCCCGCAGGAACAGCGGCGGGACCTGGTCGATGCCCGCGACCAGGCCGTTGGCGATGGACGGGACGGCGCCGAGCAGGATGACCGCGTACATCATCGAGTCGTTGATGCCGAGCCAGATGACGGCGGCCGGCACCCAGGCGACCGAGGGCAGCGACTGGAGGCCGGAGAGCACCGGGCCGAGCGCGGCCCGCACCGGCTTGACCCGGGCGACCAGCAGGCCGATCGGGGTGCCGATGACGAGCGCGACCACGAAGCCGGACAGGCCGCGCCAGACGCTGGTCCAGACGATCGAGAACAGCGTGCCCTGGTACCAGAGGTCCTCCGCGGCCCGCCAGACGTCCAGCGGGCTGGGGAGCTTGTACTCGGTGGTGACGTGGAGGCTGTAGGCGGCCTGCCACAGGGCGAGCACCAGGACGACGCCGAGCAGCGGCGGCAGGACCTTCTGCCGCAGCGTGTCGGCGGTGGAGTTGCGCTGGGTGACGACCGCGTCCAGCGCGTCCAGCCCCGCCTCGACGCCGGCGTAGTCGGCGACGGCGCCGCCGTGACCCGGCCCGGTCTTGGTGGTGGTGTCAGTGCTGGCCATGGCGGCGGATCTCCCCACGCAGTTCTTCGGTGATCTCGATGGACAGGTCGGCCACGCCGGAGGACTCGATGCGGCGCGGCTGCGGGAGGTCGATGCGCCACTCGCGGGCGACCCGGCCGGGGCGGGAGGAGAGCAGCACCACGCGCTGGGCGAGCCGGACGGCCTCCCGCACGTTGTGGGTGACGAAGAGGACGGACAGCTTGCGCTCGGACCAGATCCGGGTGATCTCGTCGTGCAGGACGTCGCGGGTGATGGCGTCGAGGGCGGCGAACGGCTCGTCCATGAGCAGCACCTGGCTGCCCTGGGCGAGCGCGCGGGCCATCGCGACGCGCTGGCGCATGCCGCCGGACAGCTCGTGCACCCGCTTGTCGTAGGAGCCCTGGAGCCGGACGAGTTCGAGCAGCCGCTCGGCCTCGGGGCGGCGCTCGGGGCGGGGGACGCCGGCGAGCTTGAGGGCGAGTTCGATGTTCTTGCCGGCGGTGAGCCACGGGAAGAGCGCGTGTTCCTGGAACATCAGCGCGGGGCGTCCTCCGGGCACCTCGATGCTGCCCGAGCTGGGCTTGTCGAGGCCGGCGACCAGGTTGAGCAGGGTGGACTTGCCGCAGCCGGAGGCGCCGAGGAGCGTGACGAACTCGCCCGAGGCGACATCGAGGGTGATGTCGTCCAGGACGTGCGTCTGCGCGCCGGGGCGGCCGAAGGACTTGTGGACGTGCGAGATCCGGACGGCGGGGGAGCCGTCGCGAGTGCCGACGCCGGGGGCGTCGTCCGAGGTGGTCAGTGCCGGAGTCATTCCGGGCACCTCCTGCGTGGTGTGGTCTGGCATCTGGTGTCAGGGAGAGGGCCGCGGTCCGGGCCCCCGACCGGCCCGGGCTCGGGGCATCGAGCGGGCAACGGTTCGGGCTGGGCGGGGGCCGGACCGCGGGGTATCCGGGTGCGGTGGTGCGGTCCTCCGGGCGCTACTTCGCGCCGAGTCCGGCGTCCGCGACGGGGCTCTGCCCCTTCTCCTTCAGCACCTTGTTGAGCGCGGTGAGGTCGTAGATGCCGTTCAGGTTCGGCTTCTTGAGCAGGCCGGCGGTGACGGCGTTGTCGGCCTCGGTCTGCAGGGTGGCGGCCAGCGGGTCGTCCAGGAAGTCGATGTCGGCCCAGGCGGGGTCGAGGATGGCCGGCTCCAGGGCGTTGCCGGCCTCCTTCTTGATCGCCTCGTTGGCGGCGGCCTTGGCCTTGTCCGGGTTGGCCTTGATGAAGGCGTTGGTGGTCACCGAGCCGCGCAGCACGGCCTCGACCACGTCGGGGTGCTCGGCCAGGAACTTCTGCGAGACGATGATGTTGGTGATCACGAACTTCTTGTCCGGCCAGAGGTCCTTCTCGTTGAGCAGGACCTTCGCCCCGAGGGTGACCAGCTTGGAGGCGGTCGGCTCGGGCACCCAGGCGCCGTCGATGGAGCCCTGCTTGTAGGCGTCCGGGGTGACCTTGTTGTCCGAGCGGACCACGCTGACGTCGCCGGCGCCGGTGGAGGCGTCGACCTTGTAGCCCTTGCCGGCCAGGTAGTTGAGCAGCGCCACGTCCTGGGTGTTGCCCAGCTGCGGGGTGGCGATCTTCTTGCCCTTGAGGTCGTCCAGCGAGGCGATCTTCTCCGGGTTGGCCACCAGCTTGACGCCGCCGGAGGCCGAACCGCCGATGATCTTCAGCGACTTGCCGTCGGACTTGGTGTAGCCGTTGATCGCCGGGGAGGGGCCGATCCAGCCGATGTCGATGGAGCCGGCGTTGAGCGCCTCGATCTCGGCCGGGCCCGCGTTGAAGACCTGGGTCTTGATCTGGGTGGCGCCCAGCTCCTTCTGGAATATGCCTTCCTGGAGGCCGACCAGCGGGGTGCCGTGGGTCAGGTTGGCGAAGTAGCCGATCTTCACCGTGTCGGCGGAGAGCTTGGCGCCGGCCGTGCCGGAGGCGGAATCACCGGCGGGGGCGGCGGTGTTGGGCTTGTCGTCGTTCTTCGAGCCGTACCCGCAGGCGGAGAGCAGCGCGACGGCGGTGAGGCCGGCCACGGCGGCCGCGGCGGAGCGTCTGATCCGGCCGGCGCCGGGGTGTGCCGGGGTATGCGGAAGTGCCTGGTTCGGTGCCATGGGTGAGTCCTGTTCGCGGACGGACCGTCAGGAAGGCGGTCCCGGGCGGACGTTCGGTCAAGGTTGTGCTTGCGGCACCGTGCGGGTGCCGGGCAAGCCGGGCCGGGACGGTCGCTGCGCCTGCTGTGGGAAGGGACAGCGGCCGGCCGGCCCGGTGACAGGGCGGTTCTCAGCCCTGTCGGCCCACACATCGCGTCAGGCCGCCCTGGCCGCTGCCGAGGACGCCGCTGCCGATGCGGCCGCCTTCCTTGTCCATGCCCGAGAACGCCTCGCTGGGCATCAGACCCAGTCCTCCTCGTCGGGGTCGTTGGCGTCGGTGGTGCGTACGGTCTCGAAGGCCTCGCCCGCCATCCCGGCGGTGAGGGTGGTGCCGTCGGCCGGGTCGATCAGCAGGAACGAGCCGGTCCGGCGGTTGTCGCGGTACCCGTCGAGCGCCAGCGGCTCGGCGGTGCGCAGCACCACGTGGCCGATGTCGTTGACGTTCAGGCCCTCGGCGCCGGAGCGCTGCTCCAGGCTGTCGATGTCGATCCGGTAGGTGATCTCCTTGACCAGCGCGCGGACGGTGCGGGTGGTGTGCTTGAGCAGCACCTTGTCGCCGGCCCGCAGCGGCCGCTCGTTGAGGTGGCTGACGGTCGCCTCGATGTCCTTGGTGGGGACGGGCGCGGGTCCGGCCGCGATGAGGTCGCCGCGGGAGATGTCGATGTCGTCGGCGAGGCGCACGGTGACCGACTGGGGGGCCCAGGCGATGTCGGTGGCCCGGCCGAGGGCGTCGATGCCGGTGACGGTGGTGGTGTGGCCCGACGGCAGCACGGTGACGGCGTCGCCGACCCGCAGCACGCCGGAGGCCAGCTGGCCCGCGTAGCCGCGGTAGTCCGGGTGCTCCTCGGTCTGCGGGCGGATCACGTACTGGACCGGGAAGCGGGCCGGCTCGGCGCTGGGGTCGCTGCCGACCGGCACGGTCTCCAGGTGCTCCAGCAGGGTCGGGCCGCCGTACCAGTCCATGTGCGCGGACGGCTCGACGACGTTGTCCCCGGCGAGCGCCGAGATCGGCACCGCGACGACGTCCTTGACGCCGAGCGAGGCCGCGTAGGCGGTGAACTCCTCGGCGATGGCCGCGAAGACGGGCTCGGCGTAGTCGACCAGGTCCATCTTGTTGACGGCCAGCACCACGTGCGGCACCCGCAGCAGGGCGGCGACGGCGGCGTGCCGGCGGGTCTGCTCCACCACGCCGTTGCGGGCGTCGACCAGGACGACGGCCAGTTCGGCGGTGGAGGCGCCGGTGACCATGTTCCGGGTGTACTGCACGTGCCCGGGGGTGTCGGCGAGGATGAACCGCCGCCGGGGGGTGGCGAAGTAGCGGTAGGCGACGTCGATGGTGATGCCCTGCTCGCGCTCGGCGCGCAGGCCGTCGGTGAGCAGCGCGAGGTCGGGCGCGTCCTGGCCGCGGCTGCGGGAGGCGTGCTCGACGGCCTCCAACTGGTCGGCGAGCACCGACTTGGAGTCGTGCAGCAGTCGGCCGACCAGGGTGGACTTTCCGTCGTCGACGGAGCCGGCGGTGGCGAAGCGCAGCAGCGAGGTGGCGGTGCCGGTCTGGGTGGTGCCGGTCTGGGTGGTGCTCATTAGAAGTATCCCTCGCGCTTGCGGTCTTCCATCGCGGCCTCGGAGAGCTTGTCGTCGGCGCGGGTGGCGCCGCGCTCGGTGAGGCGGCTGGCGGCGATCTCGGCGATGACGGCCTGGATGGTGGTGGCGTCGGAGTCGACGGCACCGGTGCAGGACATGTCACCGACGGTGCGGTAGCGGATCAGCCGCCGTTCGACCGGCTCGTCCTCCTTGGGGCCGCCCCACTCGCCGGCGGTCAGCCACATGCCGCTGCGGGCGAAGACGTCGCGCTCGTGGGCGTAGTAGATCTCGGGGAGCTCGATGTTCTCGCGCTCGATGTACTGCCAGACGTCCAGCTCGGTCCAGTTGGAGAGCGGGAAGACGCGCACGTGCTCGCCGACGGCGTGCCGGCCGTTGTAGAGCGACCACAGCTCGGGGCGCTGGCGGCGCGGGTCCCAGGCGCCGAACTCGTCGCGCAGCGAGAAGACGCGCTCCTTGGCGCGGGCCTTCTCCTCGTCGCGGCGCCCGCCGCCGAAGACGGCGTCGAAGCGGCCCTTCTCGATGGCGTCGAGCAGCGGGACGGTCTGCAGCGGGTTGCGGGTGCCGTCGGGGCGCTCGCGCAGCACGCCGCGGTCGATGAAGTCCTGCACCGAGGCGACGTGCAGGCGCAGGTTGTGCCGGGCCGCGACGCGGTCCCGGTACTCGATGACCTCGGGGAAGTTGTGGCCGGTGTCGACGTGCAGCAGCGAGAACGGGATCGCGGCCGGCCAGAAGGCCTTGAGCGCCAGGTGCAGCATGACGATGGAGTCCTTGCCGCCGGAGAACAGGATCACCGGGCGTTCGAACTCCCCCGCGACCTCGCGGAAGATGTGCACCGACTCGGCCTCCAGCGCGTCCAGGTGGGACAGCGCGAAGGGGTTGTCGTCGGCCTGGACCAGGCTCTGGGTCGCGGTGGTCATGCCAGGCCCCTCTCGGTCAGGAAGGCGTGCAGCTCGGCGGCGGAGTCGGCGACCGCGCGGCCCTGGGTCTGCAGCCGCAACTCCGGGTGCTCGGGCGCCTCGTAGGGGTCGTCGACGCCGGTGAGGCCGGAGATCTCGCCGGCCGCCTGCTTCGCGTACAGCCCCTTGACGTCGCGCTCGGCGCACAGCTCGACCGGGGTGGCGACGTGGATCTCCAGGAACTCGGTGCCGTGCCCGGCGTGCCGCTCGCGCACGGCGGCGCGGGAGTCGGCGTAGGGCGCGATCACCGGGGCGAGCACCTTGACGCCGTTGGCGGCGAGCTTCTCGGCGACGAAGCCGATCCGGGTGACGTTGGTGTGCCGGTCCTCGCGGCTGAAGCCGAGGCCCTTGGAGAGGAACTCGCGGATCTCGTCGCCGTCCAGGACCTCGACCTTGTGGCCCTCGGCGCGCAGCCGCTCGGCCAGGGCGAAGGCGAGCGTCGTCTTGCCCGCGCTCGGCAGCCCGGTCAGCCACACGGTGGCGCCGCGCTCGCAGGGGCCGGCCGCGGGGGCCGCCTCTGCGGCTCCGGCGGCGGCCAGGGTGTCGGCTGTGGTCACGTTGCAGTCCTTAGAACGGGAGGGTGTTGACGGTCGGTCGGGTCTAGAGGTGGATGCCGCACTCGGTCTTGCCGGAGCCGGACCAGCGGCCGGCCCTGGCGTCCTCGCCCTCGCCCGGCTTGCGGGTGCAGGAGAGCGGGGAGCAGCCGACCGAGGTGTAGCCCTCCCACAGCAGCGGGTTGAGCAGCACGCCGTTGGCGTTGACGTAGGCGTCCACGTCCTCCTGCGTCCAGCGGGCGATCGGGGCGATCTTGACCTTGCGGCGGCGGGCGTCCCAGGCGACCACCGGGGTGTTCGCGCGGGTCGGGGACTCGTCGCGGCGCAGTCCGGTGGCCCAGGCGTCGTAGCCGCCGAGGCCGCGGTTCAGCGGCTCGACCTTCCGCAGCGAGCAGCACAGGTCCGGGTCGCGGTCGTGCAGCCGCGGTCCGTGCCGGGCGTCCTGCTCGGCCACGGTCAGCGCCGGGGTGAGCGTGATGACGTTGACCGGCATGGTCGCCGCCACCGCGTCCCGGGTGCCGATGGTCTCGGGGAAGTGGTAGCCGGTGTCCAGGAAGACCACGTCCACGCCGGGGAAGACCGAGGAGGCCAGGTGGGCGACGACCGCGTCCTCCATGGAGGAGGTGACGCAGAAGCGCTTGCCGAAGGTGTCGGCCGCCCAGCGCAGGATCTCCTGCGGGGTGGCCTCCTCCAGCTCGCGGCCGGCCCGGGTGGCCAGCTCCTCATGGTCAGTCGTCGTGCCGGTCACTCTGGTTACCCCCGTTGGTCGGTGACAGCAGGCCGAGGAACTTCAGCTGGAAGGCCCGGCGGCACCCGTGGCATTCCCAGGCGCCGTGCCCGGCCTCCGACGGGCGCAGGTCCTCGTCCCCGCAGTACGGGCAGAAGAAGGGAGCCGCGCGCTCGCTCACGACAGCTGCTCCTCACTGGCCCGGGCCGTCCACTGCGCGAAGCGCTCGCCCTCGGTGCGGTCCTCCCGGTAGCGGGTCAGCACCCGCTCGACGTAGTCGGGCAGGCCCTCGCTGGTGACCTTGAGGCCGCGGACCTTGCGGCCGAAGCCGGCCTCCAGGCCGAGCGCGCCGCCCAGGTGCACCTGGTAGCCCTCGACCTGGTTGCCCTGGTCGTCCGTCACCAGCTGGCCCTTGAGACCGATGTCCGCCACCTGGATGCGGGCGCAGGCGTTCGGGCAGCCGTTGATGTTGATGGTCAGCGGCTCGTCGAAGTCGGGCAGCCGCTTCTCCATCTCGTCGATGAGCGTGCGGCCGCGCTCCTTGGTCTCGACGATGGCGAGCTTGCAGTACTCGATGCCGGTGCAGGCCATGGTGCCGCGGCGGAACGGCGAGGGGGTGACCCGCAGGTCCAGCGCCTCCAGGCCGGCCACCAGCGACTCCACCCGGTCCTCGGCGATGTCGAGGACGAGCATCTTCTGCTCGGCGGTGGTGCGCAGCCGGTCGCTGCCGTGCGCCTCGGCGAGGTCGGCGATCTTCGCGAGCAGCCGGCCGTCGACCCGGCCGACCCGGGGCGCGAAGCCGACGTAGTAGTTGCCGTCCTTCTGCCGGTGCACGCCGACGTGGTCGCGCCAGCGGCCGGCGGGCTGCTGCGGCGCGGGGCCGTCGACCAGCTTGTACTTGAGGTACTCGTCCTCCAGCACCTGGCGGAACTTCTCGGTGCCCCAGTCGGCGACCAGGAACTTCAGCCGGGCGCGGTTGCGCAGCCGGCGGTAGCCGTAGTCGCGGAAGATGCCGATGACGCCGCCGAAGACGTCGGCGACCTCGTCCAGCGGGACCCACGCGCCGAGCCGCACGCCCAGCCGGGGGTTGGTGGACAGGCCGCCGCCGACCCACAGGTCGAAGCCGGGGCCGTGCTCGGGGTGGACCACGCCGACGAAGGCGATGTCGTTGATCTCGTGCGCGACGTCCAGCAGCGGGGATCCGGAGACGGCGGACTTGAACTTGCGCGGCAGGTTGGAGAAGTCCTTGTTGCCGATGAAGCGGCGGTGGATCTCCTCGATGGCCGGGGTGCCGTCGATGATCTCGTCCTCGGCGATGCCGGCCACCGGGGAGCCGAGGATGACGCGCGGGGTGTCGCCGCAGGCCTCGGTGGTGGACAGGCCGACGGCCTCCAGCTTCTGCCAGATCGCCGGGACGTCCTCGATCCGGATCCAGTGGTACTGGACGTTCTGGCGGTCCGTCAGGTCGGCGGTGTTGCGGCCGTACTGCTCGGAGACCTCGGCGATGGCGCGCAGCTGGGCGACCGTCAGCCGGCCGCCGTCGATCCGGACGCGGAGCATGAAGTACTCGGCGTCGAGCTCGTGGGGATCCAGGATCGCGGTCTTGCCGCCGTCGATGCCCTCCTTGCGCTGGGTGTACAGACCCCACCAGCGCATCCGGCCGCGCAGGTCGGCCGGGTCGATCGAGTCGAAGCCCCGGTGCGCGTAGATCGTCTCAATGCGTGTCCGCACATTGAGACCGTCGTCGTCCTTCTTGAACTGCTCGTTGGCGTTCAGAGGAGTGAAGTGGCCCATGCCCCACTGGCCCTCGCCGCGGTGACGGGTCACCTTGCGAGCGGCGGCGGGGCGGCGCGCGGGGGCGCGGTCGGCCGTGGGCTCGGCGGTCTCGGGGGTGGTGGCCATGGTGAAGTCCTTCGGGGCAGGTGGCTCTGACGCCGGGTGGGTCGCTGGGCGTGCTCGGCGGTGCGGTACTGCTGTGACCTGCGGGTTTCTCAGGGCCGGGAGAGCAGTCGCGGTGGCCGGGCGGGCGCCTGCGCATCCGCTTCAGCGGGGATGGCGGGGGAGGTGGCGCCGGGTGCGGTGGAAGACGGCGGGGTCGGGCTCAGGTCACCGGACAGATGGCGCTGGACACGCGAAGGAGATCGACGTGCAGTCGACCTACTAGGGTGGTTCCGGCGCTCGGCATGGCAAGAGATTCGCACGGCGCACGACTCGCGGTCCACTAACGTCCGTATTCTGGATGCCGAAGTTTCGAATGGCGAGATGCCGGAGCGTTCCCGCCGCTCCTGCCGACCGGGGCCCCCGCGGGCCGTCCGCGCGGCGCCCGGACCCCGGGAGAACCGTCGACCGGTTCCGGCCCGATACCGTTACCCCTGTGCAAGCAGCAGGCGAAACGATCAGACCCAACCCCGAGCGGCCCTCCCGTCGTCGGGGCAAGGGCTCCCGGCGGGCGACCAAGCAGGTCACCTGGCGGAGCACCGCCTGGGCCCTGGTCAAGGACACCACCAACACCTGCGTCGAGTACCGGGTCACCGGCCTCGCCGCGGAGGCGGCGTTCTTCACCCTCCTCTCCATCCCGCCGCTGCTGCTCTGCCTGGCCGGCACGCTCGGCTACCTGGACGACTTCCTCGGCGCCGGCACCATCGACAAGCTGAAGGCCGACATCGTCAAGGCGGCCGGCACCGTCCTCTCGGACACCTCGATCACCCAGGTCGTCCAGCCGCTGCTGAAGCAGGTCTTCGACCAGACCCGGCCCGACCTGATCTCGATCGGCTTCCTGCTGTCGCTGTGGTCCGGATCGCGGGCGCTCTACATCTTCATCGACACCATCACCGTGATGTACGGACTGGACGGCAAGCGAGGCATCGTCAAGACCCGGATGATGTCGCTCGGCCTCTACCTCGGCGCGCTCGTGATCGGCTCGCTGGTGCTGCCGCTGCTGATGGCCGGGCCCGAACTGGTGACCAACGCCGTGCCGGAGAGCGCCGGGCTGCTCAACGCCGCCTACTGGCCGTTCGCGATCCTGCTGCTGATCGTCTCGCTGACCACCCTCTACCACCTGGCCGTGCCGGTCTCCACGCCCTGGCGCGAGGACATCCCCGGCGCCCTGGTCGCCCTGGTGGTGCTGGTCTTCTGCAGCGTGGCGCTCCGCCTCTACCTGGTCAGCTCCATCGAGGGCCACTCGGTGTACGGCTCGCTGGCCGCGCCGGTGGCCGTGCTGCTGTGGATCTTCGTGGTGGCGCTCGCGGTGCTCATCGGCGCCGCCATGAACGCGGCCATAGACCGCCGCTGGCCCACCCTGGAGACCGCCGACGCCCGCGCCGAGGTCGAGCGCGCCCAGGAGGAGGCCGCCGCCGCGGTGGTCCGCGAGGTGGCCGCGCGGCGCGCCGTCGAGCGGGCCCGCCGGGCGCGCGAACTGGGCCTCGCCGAGGGCGGCGAGGAGGAGTACTGGGAGGACGAGGGCGAGGACGTCGAGGCGCCCTCGGAGTACCCCGAGCGGTGGGCCGACGTGCTCGCCGCCGACAACGTCCGCGGCCGCCTGACCGCGCGCGGCGCCGGCCCGCACCACCGCCCCGCCCCGCCCCCGCCGGACAGCGACCGCCCGACCGCGCCGCCGCCCGAGTACCCGCTGCCGACCCGCCCGCCCCGCCCGCCGTGGGACGAGCGCTGAGCCCCCGGGGGCGTTCGGGGTGTTCGGGGTGTTCGGGGCAGGAAAGCCGCGGGTGAAAAACCTGTTGGCAGGGTGGGGCCGGGCCGCTAGCGTGTGAGCGTCCGGTTCGGGCGGCGTCGGCGCCGTCCGAGGAGAGAAAGCAGGAGGTGAGCCCCGTGACCACGACTGTCATGACGGCTGCCCTGGGCAGCGCCCGCATCCACCTCTCCCTGCCGGCCGCCGGCTGACGTAGCCCCTCGCGCACGCAGCCGCAGCAGCCCGGCGGGATCACTTTCCTCCCGAAGGGCCCACTGCGTTGTTCAACGCTGCCTCCATTTCCTCTGACAATCTCAACAACCTCGGCAACCCCGGCGCCCTCGACGGCTCCGGCGCCTCGCCGCTGGCCGGCTACGGGTGGACGGCCGAGCTGGACGAGCTGTTCGCGCCGTTCGCCGGGGCCGGACTGGTCGCGGCCCGGATCGTCCGGGTCGACCGCGGCCAGTGCGACGCCGTCCTCGCCGACCCCGAGACCGGCGGACTGCGCACCGTCCGGGCCGACACCCGGCAGGTCGGCGACGCCGACATGATCAACTGCCCGTGCACCGGGGACTGGGCCGCCGTCGACCTCTCGGCGGGGCTGCCCATGCCCACGGTCGCGGCGCTGCTGCCGCGCTCCACCGCGATCATCCGCAAGGTCGCCGGCAAGCGCTCCGACGGCCAGGTGCTCGCCGCCAACGTCGACACCGTGGTGGTCGCCGCCTCGCTCGCCGCCGAGCCCGACCTCGGGCGGATCGAGCGCTTCCTCGCCCTCGCCTGGGAGTCCGGCGCCGAGCCGCTGGTGGTGCTCACCAAGGCCGACCTGGTCGACGACGCCGACTTCATCCGGGCCGACGTCGAGGCCGCCGCGCCCGGCGTCACCGTGCTGGTGGTCAGCGCCGAGACCGGCGAGGGGATGGACGTGCTGCGCGCCTGCACGCCCGGCACCACCGCCGTGGTCGGGCAGTCCGGTGTCGGCAAGTCCACCCTGACCAACGCGCTGGCCGGGGCCGACGTGATGGCCGTCCAGGCGGCCCGGGCCGGCGACCAGAAGGGCCGGCACACCACGACCACCCGCGAACTGGTCCCGCTGTCCGGCGGCGGGGTGCTGATCGACACTCCCGGCCTGCGCGAGGTCGGCCTCTACGGTGGTGAGGGCGTGGCGCTGGCCTTCGCCGACATCGAGGAGCTGGCCGAGCAGTGCCGCTTCCACGACTGCAACCACGACAGCGAGCCCGGCTGCGCGGTGCGGGCCGCGCTCGCCGACGGCTCGCTGCCGGAGCGCCGGATGGAGAGCTACCGCAAGCTCCAGCGGGAGAACGACTGGATCGCCTCCCGCTCGGACGCCCGGCTGGCCTCGGCCCGGCTGAAGAAGTGGAAGACCATCACCAAGACGATGCGCGCGGCGGGTGGTCCCGTGAAGCGATGACGCCCGGCCGTTCGGCGGCGGCGGGGGACGGCACCCCTCCGCCGCCGACGGGCCCACGGGTCAGCGGAAGTCGGCGATCAGCCGGAAGCGCTCCAGGACGACGGCCGTGCCGTCGTCGACCGTGAACGCCGGGTCGCCGATCGCCGCGCGCAACTCCTCGCCGTGCCAGAACCGCTCGTGCCCGGCCCGCCATTCGGCGACCGACGCGTACCCCTCGCCCTCGTCGAGGGCGTGCCGCAGGTCGACCTCGCCGAGCGGGACGACCCGGACCTCGGTGGTCTCGGTCACCGCGACGATCCGCCCGTCCGAGTCGACCACCGCCCCGCGGGTGCCGACGACGGGCAGCGGCTCGCCCTCCCGCTCGTACTCGGCGAGCAGGCCGGTGGTGCTGGTCTTGGCACCGGAGAGCACGGCGCCGACCAGCCGGTCCCGCAGCGGTCCGGGGAAGGCGAACTCGTCGACCCGCAGCGCGGCGACCCGGGGGTCGTCCGCACCGCTGTAGGGCTGCTCGGACACGGGGGCTCCTGGGGTCGGCGCCGAAGCACGGGGGGAGTGGACCTGCGCAGGCTATCCGGCCGACCGGCGGCAGGGCGCGCGGTTTTCCCGCCCGCCCGACCCCTGACGCCCATGTCCGAATCCCGCCAGTCGGAGCCCGCCGGGTGCCGCAGACTGGACAACGTGATCGACGACGACATCCGGTACCGCGCCGTGGACAGCCGGGACGCCCGTTTCGACGGCGTCTTCTTCACGGCCGTCACCTCGACCGGCATCTACTGCCGCCCGAGCTGCCCGGCCGTGACCCCGAAGCGCGTCAACTGCACCTTCTACCCCAGCGCCGCCGCCGCGCAGAACGCCGGCTTCCGGGCCTGCCGCCGCTGCCGCCCCGACTCCGTCCCCGGCTCGCCCGAGTGGAACCACCGGGCCGACCTGGTCGGCCGGGCGATGCGGCTGATCGGCGACGGCGTCGTGGACCGCGAGGGCGTGGCCGGCCTGGCCCACCGCCTCGGCTACAGCTCCCGCCAGCTCCAGCGCCAGCTCACCGCCGAACTCGGCGCCGGCCCGATCGCGCTCGCCCGCGCCCGCCGCGCCCAGACCGCCCGGCTGCTGCTCCAGACCACCGAGCTGCCGGTCACCGACATCGCCTTCGCGGCCGGCTTCGCCTCCGTGCGGCAGTTCAACGACACCGTCCGCGAGGTCTACGACCGCACGCCCAGCGGCCTGCGCGCCGAGGTCGCGGCCGGCCGCCGCACCGCCACCCCGGCCGGCGGCCTCGCGCTGCGGCTCGCCTACCGGGGCGCCCTGGACAGCGACCACCTGATCGACTTCCTCGCCCTGCGCGCCATCCCCGGCGTGGAGGAGGTCGTCCCGGGACCGCGCCCCGGAGTGCGCACCTACCGCCGCACCCTCGCGCTCCCGTACGGCCACGGCATCGCCGAGGTGGACGGCCTCGCCCCCGGCGATCCGGCCACCCGCGGCTGGCTCGACTGCCGGCTGCTGCTCACCGACCTGCGCGACCTGCCGACCTCCGTCCAGCGCCTGCGCGTCCTGTTCGACCTGGACGCCGACCCGGTCGCGGTCGACGAGCAGTTCGGCGCCGACCCGCTGCTCGGCCCGCTGGTCCGGGCCCGCCCCGGACTGCGCTCGCCGGGCCACGTCGACCCGCACGAACTGGCCGTGCGCGCCGTCCTCGGCCAGCAGGTCACCGTCGGCGCCGCCCGCACCCTGGCCGGCCGGCTCGCCGAGAAGTACGGCACCGCGCTGCCCGAGCCCAACGGCGGCCTGCGGCTGCTCTTCCCGACCGCCGCCGCCCTGGCGACCGCCGACCCGGAGGACTTCGCGATGCCGGCCGCCCGCCGTCGCGCCCTCACCGGCCTGTGCGCCGCCCTCGCCGAGGGGGTCGTCCGGCTCGACGGCGGCGTCGACCGGGAGGAGGCGGCCGCCCGGCTGCTCGCCCTGCCCGGCATCGGCCCGTGGACCGTCGGCTACCTGCGGATGCGCGCCCTCGCCGACCCCGACGTCTTCCTCCCGAGCGACATCGGCGTCAAGCACGGACTGCTCCGGCTCGGCGCCCCGGGGGACCCGAAGTCCGCCGCCCTCGCGGCCGAGGCCTGGGCCCCCTGGCGCTCGTACGCCGTGCACCGCCTCTGGGCGGGCCCGGCCGCAGACCCCAGCACCGGAACGGAGAACACCGCAGCATGAGCACCACCGTCTTCACCTACATGGAGAGCCCGCTCGGCCGGCTGATGCTCAGTGGCATCGTCCCGGACGGCGGCGGCCCGGCGGGACTGGCCACCGTCACCGCCCCCGGCCAGCGGTACGCGCTCGCCGAGCCCGCCGACGACTGGGTGCACGACCCGGAGGCGCTCGCGGAGCCGGTCACCCAGCTCACCGAGTACTTCGCGGGCGAGCGCACCGGCTTCGACCTGGCGCTCGCCCCGGTCGGCACCGAGTTCCGCCGCCGGATCTGGGCGGCCCTGGACAAGATCCCCTACGGCGAGACCGTCACCTACGGGCAGCTCGCCGACCTGGCCGGCGAGTCCCCGCGCGCGGTGCGTGCGGTGGGCGGCGCGGTCGGCGCCAACCCGCTGCTGATCATCCGCCCCTGCCACCGCGTGCTCGGCGCCAACGGCGCGCTCACCGGCTTCGCCGCCGGCGTCGACCGCAAGCGCTGGCTGCTCGACCTGGAGGGCGGCACCTCGCTGTTCTGAACCGCCGCTGTTCTGAACCGCCGCTGTTCCGGGCCGCCGTTGCGGCCGTGCGGCGCTCCCGGTCAGGCGGCCGGGAGCGCCCGCAGGTCCACCCGCCAGTCGTTGCTGCGCATCCAGCGCCCGGGCGGGAACTCGAAGTCCGTCTCGCCACGCAGGGTGAAGCCGGCCCGGCGGCAGACCGCGTTGGAGGCCTGGTTGCCGACCGAGGGGAAGGCGTGCAGGTACCGGTGGCGCGCGGTGCGGGCGGCGGCCTCGACGGCGGCCCGCGCGGCCACCGCGGCGATGCCCCGGCCCTGGTACGGCGGCAGGACGTTCCAGCCCATCTCGTAGACGGTCCCGCCCTGCCAGGAGCGCTCGGCGTAGCCGACCGTGCCGACCGCCACCCCCTCCGGCTCCAGCACGACGCGGTACATGCAGCCGGTGCCGGAGGGGACGAAGCCCAGGTAGCGCCGGTGCCGCAGCAGCATCCGCTCCTCGTCCTCCGGGCCGCCGACGTGCGCGCGCATCTCCGGGGTGTTGACCAGCCGCAGCAGGACGAGGTCGGCGTCGGTCCAGGGCGCGAGGCGGAGCAGCGCGGGGTCCATGGCGGGACGCTAGCCGGGCGGACGGCCGGCGCGGTACCGGATTTCCCCGGTGCGCCGGCCCGGACGCGCCGGGGACGGACGTGCGGGTCAGCCGTTGGCGGGCCCCGCGAGGGCGCGGGCCAGGTTCTCCAGGGCCGGCAGCGCGTGCATCACGGCGTCCCGGTCGCCGGGGGAGAGGGTGTCCAGCGCGGAGGCGATCCGCCGCTCATGAGCCCGCTGCCAGTCGTCGAGCTGGCGCCGCCCGGCCGGGGTGAGCGCGATCCGCGCCGTGCGGCGGTCCCCCGGATCGGTCTGGCGGTCGACGAACCCGGCGTCCAGCAGCTTGCCGACCAGGCCGCTGACCGTGTTGGGGGCGAGCCGCTGCCGGGCGGCCAGCTCGCCGACCCGCAGCGGGGCGGCGGCGAGCGTCTGGAGGAGTTCGACCTGCGCCATCGGCAGGGACTCCCACGGGTAGTCGGTGCGGATGCTGCTGCGCAACGCCCGCCGCAGCCGGGTCACCGCGTCGGTGAGCCGCCGGGCACGCTCGATCGCCGCCGGCTCCACGTCCTGCGGATCGGCGGCGGGTTCGGGAACAGACGGTGACGACGGCATGGCCGACAGCGTAGCGCCTGGTTCCGACGCCGCCGGACCGCCCCGGACGGGTCGGGGACGACCGGCCCCGCTCCGCGACGGGCCGGTCGCACGCAGATCAGATCGTAGATAGAACATATCTGTATCCGATATATTTCGCCGTATGAACGCGGCGTCGACCCTCACCGCCCGGCTGCTCACCGAGCGCGCCCGGCCGCACGGCATATCCGGCTGGCGGCACGCCCACTGGCTCGCCGTCGGCACCGTCTGCCTGGGCGCCTTCCTCGGCCAGTTGACGGCCAGCATCACCGCTCTCGTCTACCCGGCGCTCCAGCGGCACTTCGGCACCGGCTTCGCCGCCGTCGAATGGGTCGCCCTCGCCTACCTGCTGGTCCTGGTGGCGCTGCTCGCACCGGTCGGCCGGCTCTCCGACCTGGTCGGCCGCAAGACCGTGTACATCGGCGGATTCGCCGTCTTCGGCCTCGCCTCGCTCGCCGCCGGGTTCGCCGGCGGCCTCGGCACCCTGGTCGCCTGCCGGGCCGTGCAGGCCGTCGGCAGCGCGATGATGCAGGCCAACAGCGTCGCGCTGGTCGCCCGCGGCGTGCCCGAGCACGCGATGCGCCGGGCGCTCGGCATCCAGGCCGCCGCCCAGGGCCTCGGCCTGGCGCTCGGGCCCAGCCTCGGCGGCCTGCTGGTGGAGCACGCCTCCTGGCGCTGGGTGTTCTGGATCAACGTGCCGGTCGCGCTGGTGGGCATCCTGGCCGGGTGGTTCCTGCTGCCCCGCACCCGGCGCCCCGACGCCGCCGGCCCGGTGCCGCCGCCCCGCCGGGCCGTCCGGACCGACCGGACCGACCCCGACGGCGGACGCTTCGACCTGGCCGGCCTGCTGCTGCTCGCCGGTTCCACCACCGCGCTGCTGCTCGCCCTCTCCGCCGCCTCCGGCCTGCCGTTGCCCGGCTGGGTGGTCGCCGCCCTGCTGCTCGCCACCGTGTTGCTCGGACTCGGCCTGGTCCGCCAGGAGCGCCGCGCCACCCGGCCGATCCTCGCCCCCGGCCTGGTCAACACCCCCGGGGTGCGCCCCGGCCTCGCCGTCTCGCTGATCGGCTACCTGCTGCTGTTCTGCCCGCTGGTGCTCGGCCCGGTGCTGCTCGCCGAGGCGGGCCTGCCGACCGGACAGGCCGGCCTGGTGATCACCGTGCTCCCGGCCGCCTTCGCGGTGGCCGCGACGGTGGGCGGCGCGCTGCTGCCGCGCGGTTGGTCGGACGTCGCCCGCTGCCGCTTCGGCGCCTCGCTCACCGGGGCCGGGCTGCTGGGCTGCGTACTGCTGCCGGTCGCGGGCGCACCCGCCCTGGCACTGGCGTTCCCGCTGCTGGTGGCCGGCGGCGGACTCGGCCTGCTGCTGCCCGCCAACAACGCGCTGGTGATGCGGGCGATCCCGGCCGAGTGCTCGGCCGTCGGCGGCGGCATGGTCAACATGGCCCGCAGCCTCGGGACGGCGCTCGGCACGGCGCTGCCCGTGCTCGGCGTCCACCTCGCCGGACCGGTGCCGGGCGGCCGGGCGGTGCTGCTGGCGCTGGCCGCCGTGGCGGGCCTGGCCGTGGCGCTCAGCCGGCCGGTGCGGCGGCGCTGAGCACACCGGAACGGCCGGGGCGGTGGACGGAGTGAACCGTCCACCGCCCCGGCCGTCGGGTACGTCGGAAGTGCCGGATACGCCGGATACGCCGGATCAGGAGGCGGGCACGCCGGGGGCGGCGCCGCGGTCCTTCAGCATGTCGGTGATCAGACCGATCTCCGAGGTCTGCCCGTTCACCATCGACTGCGCGAGCCGCTTCTCGGTCTCGTTGCCCGCCATGTCGACATAGCCCTGGGCCATCTCCACGCCGCCCTTGTGGTGCTCCAGCATCAGCTGGAGGTAGAACACCTCGGCGTCCCGCCCGCTGAGCGAACGGAGCTTGGCGAGCTGCGTGTTGGTGGCCATGCCGGGCATCAGCGAGCCGTCGTGCACCTGGTAGTCGGCGCCGTGGCCGTGGCCGCCCATCGCCATCCAGGCCATCGGCTTGGCCGCGGAGTGCTGGGTCAGCCCCCACTGGTCGAGCCAGCCCATCATCATGCCGCGCTGGTTGGCCTGGGTGTTGATGATGTCGAAGGCCAGGGTGCGGGTCGACTCGTCCGACGTCCGGTCGCGGATGATGAACGACAGGTCCACCGCCTGCTGGTGGTGGGTCGACATGTCGCGGGCGAACCCGGCCTCGGCGGAGTCGTCCGCCGGGGCGCTGACCGAGGAGGACCCGGAGGCGGACGTCCCGCCCGCCACCAGGGCCGGCACGCCGAGCGCGAGGGCGAGCGCGGCGGCCAGCGCGGCCGGCCACCAGATCCGCCGGCGCGAGGCCGCGCGGTCCGTCGCCGCCGCGGAGTCCTCGGCGCTCTCCGGGTTCTCCGCGTGCTCGGGGCTCCCCGTGTGCTCGGTGTTCCCGGCGTTCGCCCCGGCGGCGGTCACATCGCCCCCATCGTGCAGGAGGCGCCGGGCTCCTGGGTCTGCTTGCCCTGCACGTACTTGGTGAAGAACTGCTCCACCCGGGGGTCGCCGGCGCTCTCCACGGTGAGCTGGGTCGACCAGGCGCTCAGGGTGATGGTGCCCTGCTCGTCCGGGTACGGGCTCATCAGCGAGTACGGGGTGGCCTTGACCTTCTCCGACAGGGTCTTGATGTCGTCCGGGGTGGCCTTGCCGTTGTAGGTCACCCAGACCGCGCCGTGCTCCAGCGAGTGGACGGCGCGCTCGTTCTCGACCGGCTGGTCGTAGACGGTGCCCATGCAGTCGGCCCAGATCGCGTTGTGGTCGCCGCCGACCGGCGGGGTCTGCGGGTAGGTGACCTTCTCCTTGACGTGGTTGCGGCTCAGCTCGCCGAAGGTCTGCACGCCGTCGATCGGGGCCGCGGCGGCGGCCTCCTTGGCCTTCTTGTCCTTGTTGGCGTCGACCACGATCCAGGTGCCGGTGGCTATCGCCGCGATCACCAGCGCACCGGCGACCGTACCGGCGACGATCTTGTTGCGGCGGTCACGGCGCTGCTCGGCGGCGCGCAGCTCGGCGATCCGAGCGCGGCGGTCGTTGCTCGCCTGCTTGGCGCTGGGCTTGTTGCTCTGTGCCTTCGACTGCTTGGAGGCGGAACCCATGTGGTGTCCTTGTCCCCACCGCGCATCGGGCGCGGCGGTCTGAAAGAAGTGGCGGGAAGGGGCGGATCCGTCGGTCCCGCCCGCCCGTCCGGCGACGTGTCGGTCGACGGGGGAGGGGCCGGGGCCGGCGGCGGGTTCCGCTCAGGACCGGTGTACTTGGAGTTCGTGCAGGTCGGGCGCGGGGTGCGGGCCGACCAGCAGCCCTGCGGGCACCACCCGGGGCAGTGCCTCGGGGGCCTCCGCCAGGGGCGCCGCCGCGGGTTGCGGGTGCGGCGGCGGATTGGGGAGCTGGGCGTCCTGGGCGCAGTACGGGTGGCTGGAGCAGCCGTTGTTGCGGTGCGGCGGGTCGCCGTCGACCGAGCACCAGGTCCAGTGCCGGTGGCTCTCCGCGCGGATCCGGTCGCCGAGGGTCTGCGGCACGGTGTCCGGACCGGTGGCGGCGCTGCCGTACGGGTGGGCCGGGGCGGCCGCGGTGGCGTTGTCGGCTGCCGGAGCCGTCGGGGGACCCACCAGGGGGCCGGTCGGGACGGTCGCCGGGGAGCCTGCCCGCTCGGCCGTGACCGCCTTGGCGTGCGCCGCGCAGGGCAGCGCCGTCAGCAGTCCGACCAGAAGAAGGATCCACAGCGCGCCCACCGGGCGGACCGCCAGTGCGGCCCTCCCCGGTCGGGGGTTGCTGGGGGCCGACGCGGTCATGCGCACATTTAATCAGCCGAACGAGTGAAGCGATCCCTCTCCTCGGTCCTCATTTTCCGGGCCGGAGCCACCGGAATACCCCGGAAACACCCTGGTCGGGGCGGTTCGGTCGACTGTGGGAGGAACGGAAACGAAACGGGCGGCGAACCCCGTGATCGATATCGGCCGATGTGCGCGCGGTTGTGGTCGAAACCCGGACAGCGCCCTTGTGCTTGGGGACAATGACGTCGAGCCAGCGACCAGGAGCCGCCAGATGACCAAGCAGGGTGCACCCGCGCAGCAGGAGCAGCACCGGCCGGACGACGGCTGGTGGGACACGGTCTACGCGGGCCCCGCAGGCACCCTGCCCGACACCCCGGACGCCGATCCGGGGGAGGGCAGCGTCGACGACTGGTTCGAGACGGCGGCCGGCCTCATCGGGCAGCAGCGGAGCGCGCCCGAGGAGGAGGCGGAGGAGAAGGCGGCGGAGGCGGCGGAGGCGGTGCTGGAGCGGGACAGCATCGACGACTGGTTCGACACCGCCGCCGACGTGATCGCCCCGCAGCCCCCGGCGGCCGACGAGACGCACCGCTTCCCCGCCCCCTCCTGGGCGGCGGACGCCCGGGTGCCGGAACCGCGGGCCAAGCCTGCGGCGGAGGCTCCGGCCCCGGAGCCCGAACCCGAGCCCGAGCCCGAGCCCGAGCCCGAGCCCGAACCTGAGCCCGAACCCGAACCTGAGCCCGAAGCTGAACCGACAGCCGTCGAGCCCGAGCCCGAGCCTGTCGTCGTCGAGGCTCCCGCGCCGCGGCCGCCTTCGCGGCCCGGGCGGGACGAGACCGCGCCCGCCGTGCCGCACGTCGGCGAGCGTCCGCCCACCTACGGTCCCGAGCCGACCGCCGTACCCGAGGCCGACCCCGGTTCGCTGGGCGGCGTCGTCGCCGACACCGTGCTGGAGGGCGCCCAGTACGCCGCCACCACACTGCGGGCGGTCTCCGTCCGGGGCGACTCCGCCCGTTACCGGGGCGAGCCCCGGCGGGACTCGCTGCTGGTGACGCGGTTCGGGGAGGGTTCGGACGGTCTGCTGCTCGCGGTGCTCGGCGGCTTCGACCACGCGGGGCCCGCCGCCGAGCGGGTCGCCACCGCGGCCGCCGAGGCCTGCCGTCAGCTCGCCGGCGCGGTCGGCCGCAGCCGCGAGGGCCTGGCCGCCGACCTGCGCGACGGCGCCCGCGACCGGCTCCGCTACGGCCTCCAGCGGCTCGCGCTGAGCGCCGTCGCCCCGCTCCGCGCCCTGGAGCCGGAGAGCGCGGCGGACGGCGCGGACGCCGAGCCGTCCTCGGCCTCGCTGCACTGCCTGCTGGTCTCGCTCGACCCGGAGGCCGGCTACCGGGCGGCGTTCGGGGTCGGCCCGGGCGGGCTGTACCTCCTGCGGTCGGGCCACTGGATCGACGCCTACGCGGCCCGCCTGCTGCACCAGCCCGACGGCCAGCCGCCGACCCCGGAGACCCCGGCGCAGGACCCGCGCCCGTTCCGCTTCCGGATGGTCCCGGCGACCCCGGGCGACATCCTGCTGCTCTGCACGGCGGGCCTGTCCCGCCCGATCACCGACGAACCGGCCGTCGCCCACTTCCTGGCCTCCCACTGGGCCCACCCCTTGCCCCCGGGCACCGTCGACTTCCTCCGCCAGGTCCAAGTCCGCGCCAAGGGCTACACCGACGACCGCACCGCCGCCGCCGTCTGGACCGAGTAACACCCCCAAGCCGACACCCTCGGCCGCCGCCCCCCGGCGGCGGCCTCTTGGCGGGGTGCGTGCGGGGCGGGGCCAGGGCACGGGACCCGGGGTCAGGGTGAGGTGGGGCCCAGGAGGGTGGTGCAGGCGGTGGTGGCGAGGTGGTGGGTGCGGGGGTGGGTGGTGCCGGGGAGGCCTAGGGCGAGGGGGACGGCGAGGCCGTCGAGGAGGGCGCGGATCTGGACGGCGCGTTCGGTGGCGTCGCAGGGGGCGAAGCGGGCGGTGGCGGTGCCCTCCTCGATCAAGGCGACCAGGTCGGCCTGCCAGGGCGCCTCGATCTCCAGCTGTCCCCGCCGCAGCTCCTCGCTGGCGGGGGAGCGTCCCCACACCTCGACCCAGAGGATCCAGCGCGGGTCGCCGGGGCCCTCCGGGAGGTAGAGCGTGGTGTACTCCGCCAGCCGCCGGTGGACGTCGTGGCCGTGGTCGGCGAGCATCGCGCGGCGGCGGTTGCCGAGCTGCTCCTCGCTCCACCGGAGGGTCTCCAGGAGCAGCTGGTCCTTGCTGCCGAAGTAGTAGAGCAGGTGCCCGGCGCTCATCTGGAGCTGCTTGCCGAGGCCGGCCATGGTGAGTTTGGCGAGCCCGTGCTCGGCGATCGCGGCGCGCGCGGCGGCGAAGACCTCCTCGCGGGGGCGGGCAGGTCGGCGCGGGCGGGCGTCGGCCATCGTTGCTGCTCCTCCGGGCTCAAGGGGGCCTTCACGATACCGATCGTGGCCGGCGGCCCACGGAGCGGGACGGGAGTCGGTTCGTACCCGCGCTCCTGCGGGTACGAACCGACCAGGACTTCCCCGACCCGAGGGGGTGGCCATGGCCACGATGATCGCCCTGTTCGCCGGGTTCGCCGTTCTGGTGACCGGCCTGGCGGCGTACCTGCACCGGCGCCGCAACGGCCCGACCGAGAACCTCGACGGGATGCTGGCCGAGCAGGAGCGGACGGCCCGGCTCAGGGCCATCCGCTCCTCCTACAGCTCGATCGCGATGCACAGCTCCCACGGACTCACCACCGACGACCTGGGGAGGTACCACCGCTAGGGCGTGTCTTGCGGATCTTTGCCGGGTCCGCGGCGCCGGGGCACGCACCTCGCCGCGTTGTCGTCGGTCGCCAATGCTCCGCAGTGGCTCCCTCCTCCGCCTTGCGATGCACGCACCCCAACGCCGCGGCCTGATCCGACAAGATCCACAAGACACGCCCTAGGGGAGACAGGAGGCCCGGGCGGGGTCAGGCCTTCGGCTGCTGCTGCGTGATGCAGTGGATGCCGCCGCCGTTGGCGAAGATCTCGCGCGCGTCGACCAGTTCGACCGTGCGGCCGGGGTAGGCCTCGGCCAGGACGGCGGCGGCCTCCTGGTCGCGCGGGTCGTCGAAGGCGCACAGCACCACGGCGCCGTTGGCGACGTAGTGGTTGATGTACGAGTAGTCGACCGGCTCGCCCTCCTCGTCCAGCAGGACGGTGGGGGCGGGCAGCTCCAGGACCTCCAGCGGGCGTCCCTGGGCGTCGGTGGAGGCCCGCAGGATCGCCACCAGCTCCCGGCACACCTCGTGGTCGGGGTGCGCCGGGTCGGGCTGGACGTGGGCGACGACGACGCCGGGGCGCACGAAGGAGGCGACGATGTCGATGTGCCCGCGGGTGCCGAACTCGTCGTAGTCGCGGGTGAGCCCGCGCGGCAGCCAGATCGCCTTGGTGGTGCCGAGGAAGGCGTGCAGCTCGGCCTCGACCTCCTCCTTGGTCCAGTCGGCGTTGCGGCCCTCGCCGAGCTGGACGGTGTCGGTGACGAGTACGGTGCCCTCGCCGTCGACGTGGATGCCGCCGCCCTCGTTGATCAGCCGGGAGGCGAACCGCCGGACCCCGGTCAGCTCGCCGATGTGCTCGGCGATGTGCTGGTCCTTGTCCCAGCGGGCCCAGGACTGCGCGCCCCAGCCGTTGAAGATCCAGTCGGCGGCGGCCAGCCCGCCCTTGCCGTCGACCAGGAAGGTCGGGCCGATGTCGCGCATCCAGGCGTCGTTCAGCGGGCGCTCGACGATCTCGACCGCGTCGGCGACGTACTTGCGGGCCTCCGCCGTCTCACCGGTGTTCACGACCAGGGTGACCGGCTCGTACCGGACGACGGTGTCGGCGACGTTCGCCCAGGCCTCGCGCGCCGCGTGCAGCTGCTCGGGCGTGTCGAAGGTCGGGTTGTCGGTCGGGAAGGCCATCCAGGTGCGCTCGTGCGGGTGCCACTCGGCGGGCATCCGGTAGCCGAGCGAGGCGGGGGTGGGGGTGGTCATCGCGGCGTCCTTCGGTGGGGCGGGGAGGGTCGGAGGAAATCAGAGGAAGTAGAGGCGGCTGAGCGAGACGCGGTCGGCGGGCTCGGAGCGCAGCGGGGCGCCGTCGAGCGAGACCAGGCCGGTCTCGGTGACCTCGACGCGGCCGGTCCGGGTGTTGCGCACCAGGTCGCGCGGGCCGATGCCGCGGGTGTGCCGGACGCCGACGCGCCGGCGCCGGGTGGGCAGGCCGTCGGCGGGGCGGTCGAGGTAGGCGGCGTCGGCGGCGGCCCGGGCGACGAAGGCGACCGAGATGTCGGCGGCGGTGGCGCCGTGCGCGCCGAACTGCGGGCCGAGCACCAGGGGCTCGCAGCGGTCGGTGGAGGCGTTGGGGTCGCCGACCACGCCGTAGGCGGGGAAGCCCGCCTTGAGGACCAGTTGCGGCTTGGCGCCGAAGTGGTCCGGGCGCCACAGCACGATGTCGGCGAGCTTGCCGATCTCGATCGAGCCGACCTCGTGGGCCAGGCCGTGGGCGATGGCGGGGTTGATGGTGAGCTTGGCGATGTAGCGCAGGACGCGTTCGTTGTCGTCGCCGCTCTCGACGGTGCCGAAGCCGCCGTCCAGCGGGCCGCGCTCGGCCTTCATCTTGCCGGCCATGGCGAAGGTGCGGCGCACGGTCTCGCCGGCCCGGCCCATGCCCTGGGCGTCGGAGGAGGTGATGCCGATGACGCCCAGGTCGTGCAGCACGTCCTCGGCGCCCATCGTGCCGGCCCGGATGCGGTCGCGGGCCATCGCGGCGTCGCCGGGCAGGTCGGTCTTGAGGTCGTGGGCGGAGACGATCATGTCGAAGTGCTCGCCCAGCGCGTCCCGGCCGAACGGCAGGGTGGGGTTGGTGGAGGAGCCGATGACGTTCGGCACGCCCGCCATCTTGAGCACGTTGGGCACGTGGCCGCCGCCGCAGCCCTCGATGTGGAAGGCGTGGATGGTCCGGCCCTCCAGCACCTTGAGGGTGTCCTCGACGGACAGGCACTCGTTCAGGCCGTCGGTGTGCAGGGCGACCTGGACGTCGTACTCCTCGGCGACCCGCAGCGCGGTGTCCAGGGCGCGGGTGTGGGCGCCCATGTCCTCGTGCACCTTGAAGCCGGAGGCACCGCCCTCCGCCAGGGCCTCGATCAGCGGGGCCTCGTCGGAGGAGGAGCCGCGGCCGAGGAAGCCGATGTTGACCGGCCAGGCGTCGAAGGCGTTGAAGGCGTGCCGCAGCGCCCACGGCGAGTTGACGCCGACGCCCCAGACCGGGCCGAACTCCTGGCCGATGATCGTGGTGACGCCGGAGGCGAGCGAGGCCTCCATGATCCGCGGCGACAGCAGGTGGACGTGGGTGTCGACGGCGCCGGCGGTGGCGATCATGCCCTCGCCGGAGACGATCGTCGTCCCGGTGCCGACGACCACGTCGACGCCGTCCACGGTGTCGGGGTTGCCGGCCCGGCCGATCGAGGCGATCCGTCCGGCGATCAGGCCGATCGAGGTCTTGCGGATGCCCAGGACGGCGTCGATCACCAGGACGTTGCTGATCACCACGTCGCAGGTGTCGCGGACGGCGGCGGGCTTGAGGTGCAGGCCGTCGCGGGCGGTCTTGCCGAAGCCGGCCAGGAACTCGTCGCCCGGAGCCTGCGAGTCGGACTCGACACGGACGATCAGCCCGGAGTCGCCGAGCCGGATCCGGTCGCCGGCCCGCGGGCCGTGCACGGAGATGTAGTCGTGGGGGGTGATGGACGTCACGACTCGGCCTCCACGTCGTCGAAGTGGGTGAGGTAGCCGGTGGCGCGGGCCTTGGCCAGCGCGGCCTCCTTGGCGCCGGGGGCGTCCAGCGGGCCGTCGACCAGGCCGGCGAAGCCGATCGCGACCCGCGCGCCGCGGATCGGGACCAGGCCGACCTCGACCGTGGCGCCCGGGTCGAAGCGCACCGAGGAGCCGGCCGGGATCGCCAGGTGGGTGCCGTAGGCGGCGGCGCGGTCGAAGGCGAGGCGCGGGTTGGCCTCGAAGAAGTGGAAGTGCGAGGTGACCGAGATCGGCACCCCGGAGGTGTTGTGGACGGGCACCACGACGGTCTCCTCGACCGGGTCGTAGCCGTCGCCGTCACCGAGCAGCGCGCCGCCGGGGGCCTCGTCGCCGAGCGAGCCGGCGCCCCGGAACGGGTCGTTGACCACGGCGAGGCGGGTGCCGTCGTCGAAGACCGCCTCGACCTGGACCACGGTGACCACGTCGGGCACGCCGGGCAGCACGTCGTCGGCGGTGAGCACCGAGCGGCCGGCCTCGATGGCCTCGGCGAGGCGCCGGCCGTCCCGGGCCGCCTCGCAGACGGTGTCGGCGATCAGCGCGGTCGCCTCGGGGATGTTGAGGCGGACGCCTCGGGCGCGGCGGGCGCGGGCCAGCTCTGCTGCGGTGAAGATCAGCAGCCGGTCCCGCTCGGTGGGGGTCAGTCGCACGGTTCCTCGCTCGCGGTCGCCGGGAGAGGGGGTGAGGGTGGTTAGAACGGCGTTCAAACGACTCCGGTCATTGAACCCGGAGCCGCCCGCCCTGTCCAGCCTTGCCGCTCCCGCGGCGATCGGCCCGTCGACGGACCCCGGCGGGGCGCCGCCGGAGGTCGAAAACCGCCCGTACGCTTCGCAAACCTGTCCGGCGCGGCCGGTTGGATCACGCGAAGCGCCCCGTGCCCCTTTCACCCCAGGTGATCGCCTGGGCACTGTTCCAAATGCCGAAAGCTGGGCATGAGGATGGTTGGTCAGTACCAAGGGGGCCGACCGGCCGGCGGGGGATCCGGACCGACGGCCAGGAACGAGGGCGGGGGCAGGGGTGATGGACGGTCAGTCGCGATTCCCGCGGCAGCGGACAAGTTCGGGGGGAGCCTTCCGGGTGACCGGGGGTCAGGGCGCCCCGACGGGCACGGCCGGCCCCGCGAACGCGGTGGGCGCGGCGGGCGTCACCCGGCCGGGCGTACCGGCGCCGGGGTGCGCGCTCAACCGCCGGCTCCACCTGGCGCTGGAGGCCGCCGACCTGGTCGGCGTCGGTGCGGTCCGCCGCCGGCTGCGCGCCGCGCTCGGCCTGTGGGGCGTGCCCGAGCTGGCCGACACCGCCGAGCTGCTCACCTCCGAGCTGGTCACCAACGCGCTGGTGCACACCGGCCAGGGCGCGGTCTTCGACGCCGTGCTCACCGGCGACCAGCGGCTGCGGATCGAGGTCCAGGACGGCACGGCCCGGCTGCCCGGCCGCCGCCGTGACCCGGACACCTGCGCCACCTCCGGCCGCGGGCTGCTGCTGGTCGAGGCGCTCGCCGACTCCTGGGGCGTCCAGCTGCGCGGCGACGGCAAGGTCACCTGGTTCGAGCTGGCCGGTATCGGCGCCTGACGACCGCGCGCAACCCCGCTTCGAGCGGGCGGGCGGCCCGGTTCCGGGCGGCGGACGGCCCGGTTCCGCCCGGGGGGAGGGCCCGTTTCGGCCGGTGGGGCGGACAGCGTTTGTCGTATGAGCACTGTTCGCTGTCGAACGATGCCCGGAAGTGAAGGCGGAAGGCAAGATTTCCGGCCCGTTGCCATTGCCGCTCGGCCGAACATTGGCCAGGATGGTGGGAATGTGTGCCCACGTGCGAGATGCGGCGGGGAGAATCCACCTCGACCACTGACCGCCCGTCGGCGCGCGACCGTCGAGCACCACCCACATACGCCACGCGGCCCGTCCGGACGGTCGGCGCGGTCCGTCACGGCAGCGGCAGGAGCAGCATGCCCACAGAGTCCGAGTCACCGGGGCCGGCCCTTCCTACCGGCCCGTCCACGGCCGGCTCCGGGCGGGCCAGACCCCCCGCGCAGGCGGCCCGGCGGCACACGCTGCGCACCGCCCCCGGCCTGGCGGCCGGCCGGCTCGCGCCGATGCTCTCCGGCGGCCTGCCGCTCTCCCCGGGCGACACCACACCGGACTGGCTGGAACCGGCGATGGCCGCCAACGGCATCGGCTCGTTCGACTGGGACATCCGCCGCGACATCCTGGAGGGCGACCAGCGCGCCTGCACCATCGTCGGCCTGGACGCCGTCGAGAAGGGCCGCTTCGACCGCTCCTCCGCCTCCTTCCTGGCCCTGCTCCATCCCGAGGACGCCCCCGTGGTGCGCCGCCGGGTCGAGCGCGCGGTCGCCGAACTCGGCCAGTGCGGCGCCTACTACCGGACGGTCGGTCCGACCGGCGCCATGCGGGCCGTCCGGTTCCGCGGCCGGGTCCTCGCCGACGCCTTCGGCCGCGCCTCCCGGATGGTCGGCTTCGTCTGGGACGCCACCGTCGAGCTTCACAAGCGCGACCGCGCCGACCGGCTCGCCCTGCTGCGCGAGGAGCGCTCCCGCTTCATCAAGGAGGCCGCCCGCGCGCTCTCCGAGGCGGTCACCGTGCGCGACGTCGCCCGGGTCTTCACCGAGCTGCCGCTGCCCGGTCTGCCACCGGACGGCCTGGTGCTCGCCTCCTTCGAGGCCGGCCGGGTGCAGATCCTCGGCGCCTCCGGCTACCGCACCGACGAGCTGTCCGGCTACGACCGCTCGATGCTGCCGCCGAGCCACCCCGCCGCCGAGGCGCTGCGCGGCCGCGCCCCGGTGTTCTGCGCCAGCCGCGAGGAGTACCGCGAGCGCTACCCCGACGTCTGGGAGCAGGCCCGCCGCACCACCCGCAGCTCCTGGGCCTTCCTGCCGCTGGTCGCCAGCGGCCGGGCGATCGGCGTCTGCGTGGTCAGCTTCGACGACGACCGCCGGCTCGACGCCGACGAGCGCACCCTGCTCTCCACCCTCGGCGGCCTGGTCGCCCAGTCCCTCGCCCGGGCCCGGCTGCACGACGCCGAGCACGAGCTGGCGGCCGGTCTCCAGCGCGTCATGCTGCCGCGCACCGTGCCGTCCGTCCCGGGCGTCACCACCGCCGTCCGCTACCTGGCGGCCGGCTCCGGCCTGCAGATCGGCGGTGACTGGTACGACGTGGTGCCGCTGCCCGGCGGCCACGTCGGCCTGGTGATCGGCGACGTCCAGGGCCACGACGTGCACGCGGCGGGCATCATGGGACAGCTGCGGATCGCCCTGCGCGCCTACGCCGCCGAGGGCCACCCGCCCGCCGCGGTGATGGCCCGGGCCTCCCGCTTCCTCGCCGACCTCGACACCGACCACTTCGCCACCTGCACCTACGCCGAGGTCAACGTCGACTACGGCGTCGTCTACGCCGTCCGGGCCGGTCACCTCGACCCGGTCGTGCGCCGCGGCGACGGCACCGCCACCAGCGTCCCGGTGGCCGGCGGATTGCCGCTCGGCATCGCCCCGGACGAGGAGTACCGGGTCACCCGCTTCAGCCTCGACCCCGGCGAGACCGTGGTGCTCTGCACCGACGGCCTGGTCGAGTCGCGCGGCATGGACCTCGACGAGGGCGTCGCCCGGCTCACCGCGGTGCTCTCCGAACCGCTCGCGGACCCGGCCGCGAGCGGCCGCGACCCGCTGGACGAACTCGCCGACCGGATCGCCTCGCAGGCCGCCGACTCCAGCGAGCGCGAGGACGACATAGCGCTGCTCCTGCTGCGCTGGGACGGCCCCGAGGGCGGTCTGGCGGCCCAGCAGCTGCGCCGCCGGATCGGCCAGGCCGACCTCGCCCGGATCTCCGAGGTCCGCGCCGAACTGCGCGACGCGCTGCGCCGCTGGGGCGTGGCCGAGCTGATCGACACCGCCGAGCTGCTCTCCTCCGAGCTGGTCACCAACGCCATCCGGCACACCGACCGGGACGCCATGTTCACCGCCCGCCTCTACCGGGAGCCGGCCGCGGACGGCGGCCGCGCGCGGCTGCGGGTCGAGGTGGAGGACGAGTCGGACCTCTGGCCGACCCGCCGCACACCGGGGGAGCAGGCCTCCTCCGGGCGAGGACTGATGCTGGTCGAGGCGCTGGCCGACGGCTGGGGCGTGGAGCCCCGGGGGACGGGCAAGCGGATGTGGTTCGAGCTCAGCGTGACGCCCGCGGAGTGAGGGCCCGGGGGGCCGTCGTCTCCGGGGGGCGTCCTCGGGGCGTCAGCCCCACTGCTGCTGAAGGTCCTTCAACCGCTGCTCCAGCTCCTCCAGCCGGGGCAGCGGAACGGTGGCCTCGTCCGCAGTGAGGTCGATGGTGCGGCGCTCGGGCCTGGCCGGCAGGCCGGGCTGGGTGACGGTGCCCTCGACGGCCGGGCGGTCCGGTCCGGGGCCGCCGTCGCCGTCGGTGGCCCCGGACGCGGCCCCGGCCGTGGCCGTCGCGGCGGCTATGGCGGAGTCCGGGCCGGACTCCAGTTGCCGGGCCGCCGGTGGGGGCGCGCCGCCGGCACCGCGTTGGCGCCAGACGCTGTTGGTGCGGTTGATCGCCCGGATCTCGGCCCGCTCGCGGCGCCCGGCCAGCTTGCGGCGCTCCTTCTCGCGGGCCCGTTCGCGCTTGTCGTCGCGGACCTCGTCGACCGCCTCGTCCAGGCTCCGCACGCCCTCCAGCAGCATCAGCGACCAGGCCGCGTAGGTCTCGCGCGGGGCGCGCAGCCAGCGGACGATCCGGATCTGCGGCAGCGGGCGGGGGACCAGCCCCTGCTCGCGCAGCGCGGCCCGGCGGGTCTGCTTGAGCGCCCGGTCGAACAGCACGGCGGCCGAGAGCGACATCCCGGCGAAGAACTGCGGCGCGCCGGCGTGGCCGAAGCCGCGTGGGGCGTGCACCCAGTTGAACCAGGCCGAGGCCCCGGCGAACAGCCAGACCAGCAGCCGGGAGCCGAGCGCCGCGTCACCGTGGCTGGCCTCGCGCACGGCGAGCACCGAGCAGAACATCGCCGCCCCGTCCAGGCCGAACGGCACCAGGTACTCCCAGCCGCCGGACAGGTTGAGGTTCTGCACCCCGAAGCCGACCAGGCCGTGGAAGGAGAGCGCGGCGGCCACGGCCGCGCAGCAGAACAGCAGCGTGTACGAGGCGCCGCCGTACAGGGACTCCTTGCGGCGGCGGCGCTCCTCGGCCCGCTCCCAGGAATCCGCGGCCTGCCCGCCGCCGGCACTTCCCCGGTTCCGGGCCAGGGCCACCAGGAGTGCGCTGACCAGCAGCACGGCAACGCCGGTGATGGCCCAACCAAGCGGTATGTCGGACAATTTCATCGCCTGGACCAGCCTCGCTTTCCTGCGTCGTCGTGATGGCGGGGACCATCATGACGGATGCCCGGGAGGAGAATGGCTGATTTCCTGTCAATGCACCGGAGAGGGGGATTTCTGGCGAAAGGTAAGTCACATCGTCATATTTTTATGGGAAAGGGGAGGCGGGAATTCCGGAGGTGACGGCGGGCGGGCCGATGGCGGGGCGTGGACCGTCCCCGACCTCCGTCAACCGCGCGTGAGCCGGGGGCAACCGGCGCACATCGCCTCGACGCGCGCGGTGTAGACGAGGCAGCAGCTGGCCCGGCACCGCTCGGGGCGTTCGGTGTGCGGAGCGGCGTCGGACGCCGGGGCGGTGAATCCGGCGCCCGGCGTGAAGGGCGCGCACTCCGGCGCACCGGGACCGTCCGCGGTGAACAGTGCGGTGAGCTCCGTCCGTGCGCGCTCCTCCTCGCCGAGCAGCCCGCCGACGTGCCAGAGGCCCTCCACCACCGCGTCCGTGGCCATCGCCCAGAGCACCCGCGGCCCGCGCCGCACCTCGGGGCGGAACGCGGCCAGCACCGGGGCAAGGAAGCCCGCCAGCGCCGCCCGGAGTTCGGCGGTCAGCACCGTCTCGTCGGGCACCGCCCGGGCCGCCCCGGCCGGCGCGGCCCCGGCCGAGGGGTCGCCGGGGAGGTGGACGAAGGCGCCCGGGCGGACCGTCAGCTCGCCGCTGCGCCGGCGGACGGACACGTCGGCGGGCGTGAGCAGCGGCACCCGGCGCTCCAGGAACCACGGCAGGGTGAACAGCAGCGAGGCGGCCCAGACGAACCGGTGCAGACCGATGCCGGCCGCCACGTCCGGCCGCAGCGCCCGACCGTAGCGGGCCAGGCCCTGCCGGGCCTCGTACGCCACCAGCTCCCGCAGCGCCGCCGGATCGGCCACCAGTTCCGCCCCCGCGATCCACCCCCGGCCGCTCCGCGGCGGCGCACACCGCACCCGCACCTGCGGCACCACCTCCCCGAGCCGCCGGTACGCGCCCGCGCCGGGTGCGGCGGGCACCCCACCCGAACCGGCGGAGGCGAGAGCGTGGGAGGCGGCAGCGGTGGCGCCGGCCGGGCCTTCGGCGGCGGGTCGGCTGGGCTGGGCATCGCCCGCAGGTCGGCCGGCGGCCACCGTGCTTCCCGGGGCGGGTGCGGCGGGCGTCGGGGTGGCAGGCGTCGGTGCGGCGGGGTGGCGGGGGTGCGCGGTGCCCGAGGGTTCGGTGGCGCCGGTGCGGACGGCGGCCGTGCTTCCCGGCGTGAGCACGGCGGGTGTCGGCGTGGCGGTCCTGGTGCCCGCAGGTCGGCCGGCGGCCACCGTGCTTCCCGGGGCGGGCGCGGCGGGCGTCGGTGCGGCGGGCGTCGGGGTGGCAGGCGTCGGTGCGGCGGGGTGGCGGGGGTGCGCGGTGCCCGAGGGTTCGGTGGCGACGGTGCGGATGGCGGCCGTGCTTCCCGGCGTGAGCGAGGCGGGTGTCGGCGTGGCGGTCCTGGTGCCCGCCGGCCCGGCGGTGGCCGGGTGCGCGGGGGCGGGGCCGTGGAAGACCGTGTGGAGGCCCGGCCGGTCGACGGCCGCGGGGGCGAGCGCGGGGGAGGGGCCGTGGCAGCGGGTGGGGGTGGTCGGCGCCGGGGGTTCGGGGGCGGGCCGGGTGCTGCTCACGGTCATGGTCGTGCCCATCGGGTCGACCGGGCGGCCGGACCGCCCGGCCTGTGCCCGGGCCGGAGCCCGTCCGCCGCCGGCATGCCCCCGGGCGGGGGACGCCGTGGCGCCGTCGCGCCGTACGTCCGGGCCCGGCCGGCCGGGGCCTGGCGGAGCCCGGGAACGGCGAGGCGAACCTGGCCGGGTCACTGCTCGACCCGGCCAGGTTAGGCTCACCTTAGCTGATCGGCCCCTGGATCTGCCTCTCGACGCGCCCGTCCGGAGGAGCGTCCGGCGCCCGCCCCGCGCCCAGTTGCCGGGCGAGCCAGACCGGTACGCCCCCGAGCGCCTGGACCAGCCGCGTCGCCTCCGCCCGCAGCCGCGCGGCCTCGGCCGGTTCGGACACCTCGGCCAGCGCCGCCAGCGCCGGTGCCACCCCCACCGTGAAGCCCAGTTGCTCGCGCAGCCGCAGCGAGGCGTCGAACCCCTCCCACGCCCGCTCGCGGTCCCCGGCGGCGAGCGCCAGGGCGGCCAGGTGCCGCCAGGTCGAGGAGCGGAGCAGTTCGTCCCCGCGCTCGCCCGCCCCGTCGTGCGCCCGCCGGTAGGCGATCCACGCCGCCGTCGGGTCGCGCAGCAGGTTCTCCGCGACCAGCCCCCGCCGGAAGTCCAGCAGCGGCCGGCCCGGTGCGTCCGGCGGCAGCAGCGCCGAGGTGCGGCCGAGCGCGGCCTGCGCCTCGTCCAGCCGGTCGCGGGCGCCGAGCACGCTGGCCACGTACGCCAGGAAGCCCCGGGCGCAGGCCGCCGCCGCGCGCTGCTCGGTGGTCGCCGCGACCGCCTCGGCCAGTCGCAGCGCCTGCTCGGCCTGGCCCCAGTTGGCGGCGGTGAACAGGCACTGCTCGATCAACAGTTCGGCCCTGACGAGCGCCGCCGCCGGGTCGCGCTCGGCGGCCGGCCGTAACAGGTCGGCGGCTTCCCGCCAGCACGCCCGGGACCGTAGCCGCCACACGGTGTCCCCCGGCTCCGGAGGCGCCGCCGGCCCCCGTGCGTCCCGGCCACTAGGGCCCCATCCGTGCTCCGACAACGCCACCTCCTTGTGTGCGCCATCCAGCAGGAAGCGGGCCCCTCCCCACTCGTGGCATGACGCGCCACAGGCCCGCGCTGTGGCGGCAATTCAACACGGGGGCGAGCTTGTGCACCAGATCACGAGCGGAGGTTGTTGCGCCCGGACGGGTTTTCGTCTAAACGATCAGCGGGCGCCCGGCCGGGCTCCGGGAGGGGCCTCAGGACGTCCAGCCGGTCTCCATCAGCGCCTCCGCGGCGCCGTTCGCGGGCTGCGGCACGCCCGCCAGGTCCAGGCTGAACAGGGCCACCAGCAGCTGTTCGCCGCGCACCGTGGCCTGGTGCGAATAGCCCGCAAGAGTGAACATCGCGGCGGCCATCTCCTCCGCGTGCAGGGTCTGCAGCCACAGGCACTCGACCGACTTCACGTCGGCGGGCTCGGTCCAGGTGTCCACCTGGGCGACCATCCGGCTGCCCATCAGGGTGACCCCGTCGCGCTCCTGGGCCTCCGTCAGCTCAAGGTCGTCGAAGCCCAGCCACTCCAGGTAGCGGGCCGCGGTGAACACGGCGTCCTGCGAGGTCCGCACCGGGTGCGGGCGGAACGGCGCGCGCCGGCGCCAGGGCGCCGCGGGGGCGCCCGCACCGGTGGCCGGCGGTGCCGCGGCGGGCGCGTCCAGCGAGTGCGCGGGGCGGGCCGGGTGCGGGTGGGAGGCCCGCGGGCCGGTGGCGGCGCCCAGCGGACCGGGGGCGGAGCCGCCGCCCAGCCGGGTCGTCCGGTCCACCGGGAGCCGGACGGTGGCCCCGCAGTTGCAGGTGAACTCGGGCTGCGGCCACTGGTCGGAGCGCCCGCAGTGCGGACAGCGCATGCTCAGCCAGGAGTCCTCCCACGAGCGGAAGCGCACCTGCACCGGCACCCCGCCGCGCAGCAGCGGCACCTTGAGCGAGGCGCCGCACGGGCAGGGCAGCGACGGCGGTTCGTAGAGGTGCTCCCGACGGCAGGCGGGGCAGCGGATCGCCCGGGCACCACCCGCCGCCCCCGGGCCGCGCCCGGCCGGGTCGTGTCCGGTGAAGTCGTCGGGCAGTCCGGGCATCGCGGGCACCGTCCGTTCGAGTCGGGGGTGGGTGACGTGTCCCATGCTCCACGAAACCCGGGGGGCGCGGCGCGGAATGGGGCAATCCTCAGGGAGGAATCAGGGGTGTGCGCTCGATCGGTCGCCGGTGAGGAGGAGGCGCCTCCCCCTTGCGCGGGAGGCGGGCCCGCGACGGGGACGAGCGGGGGCGCACGGGTGCGGTCCGGTGCGGCCCGTGAGTCACTCCGCGCCCCAGCGGGCGAGATCGGCCGGGGTGTCGAGGTCGTCCGGTGCGGCGACATCGGCGCACTCGACGAGCGTGAGGTCGTCCGGATGCGCCGCCAGCAGCGCGCGCGCCCCCGCGTCGCCGCGCGCGCCCTCCACCACCTCGGCGAAGTACCGGGCGCCGATCAGCACCGGGTGCCCGCGCCTCCCCCCGTACGCCGCGGCGGCCAGTTCCGCGCCGGCCCGGTGCGCGGCCAGCAGCCGGGCCACCGCGGCCGGGCTCACCCCCGGGGTGTCCACCAGCATCACCAGTGCCGCCGGGGACCGGGCGGGCAGCGCGGCCAGGCCGGTGCGCAGCGAGCCCCCCAGGCCGTCCGCCCAGTCCGGATTGGCCACCAGGCGGCAGCCCGGCAGATGGGCGGTCGACCGCACCCGCTCCCGGTCCGCGCCCAGCACCACCGTCACCTCCCGGCAGCCGCCCGCGCGGACCACCGCCACCGCGTGCTCCACCAGCGGCCGGCCCCGGTAGCGGATCAGCGCCTTCGGCCGCCCGCCCAGCCGCCGCCCGCCCCCGGCGGCCAGCACCAGGGCGGCGGCCACGGCATCGCTCTGTCCCATGTGCCCAGCGTGCCCGGCCCGGCGGCCGTCGCACAGCCCGCCCGGTGGCGCACAGCCCGCCCGGTGGCGCTCGGACGAGGGCACAAGCCGTCGTCGGCCGTGGTCAGCCGTCGGCGCGGGCCGCCGGCCGGGTGAAGTGCGCGCGGTAGGCGCGCGGCGTCATGCCGACCCGCTGGAGGAGGTGGCGGCGCAGCGAGTCGGGGGTGACGAAGCCGGTGCGGGCGGCCACCCGGTCGACCGGAAGCGCGGTGGACTCCAGCAGCTCCCTGGCCTGTTCGAGGCGCTGGGTGAGCAGCCACTGGAGCGGGGTGGTCCCGGTCTCGGCCTGGAAGCGGCGGTTGAGGGTGCGCACGCTCACCCCCGCGTGCGCGGCCAGCCCGGCCAGGGTGAGCGGCTCGGCGAGCCGGGCGAGGGCCCAGGCCCGGGTGGCGGCGAGCGAACTGCCGTCCGGGGCGGCCACCGGTGTCGGCAGGACCTGTCCCTGGCCGCCGTCGCGGACCGCCGAGACCGCCGCCAGCCGGGCCACCGCGTTGGCCACCGCCGCCCCGTGGTCGGTGCGCACCATGTGCAGGCAGAGGTCGATGCCGGCGGTGAGCCCGGCCGAGGTGAGCACCGGGCCGTCGTCGACGAACAGCGCCTGCGGGAGCACCCGCACCTTGGGGAAGCGGTGCTCCAGCGCGCCCGCCTGCACCCAGTAGGTGGTGGCGCTGTGCCCGTCGAGCAGTCCGGCCTGGGCGAGGACGAAGGCGCCGGTGCAGATCGAGGCCATCCGCGCGCCCCGGCCGGCCGCCGTGCGCAGGGCCGCGAGGATCCGCTCGTCGGCGTCGGCCCGCGAGGCCGAGCCGGTCACCAGCACGGTGTCGGCGTCGGCGATCGCGTCCAGGCCGTGCGGGACGACCACCTGGAGGCTGCTGGTGCTCGCCACCGGGCCAGGCTCGACCGTGCAGACCCGCACCTCGTACGCCGGGCGGCCGTCCAGCTCGGCGGAGCCGAAGACGACCTCGGGGATGGCGAGGTCGAAGGCGGTCACCGGGGGCACGGCGACGACCGCGACCCGATGGATGCCCGCGGGCGACCGGACGGACGAGTGCATGGCCAGAACCTCCGCAACCTTGGCAGCCGGAGCCCTGCCGCGTGGCGGGGCCCTGCCCGAGAGTTGATCACGGCGCCGCCCCGTCGGACGCCACCACCCCTCGGTCGAACCAGGAGCCCTTCCATGTCCTTCCACGTCGTCACCGGCGCCGGCCCCACCGGCACCGCCACCGCCCTGCGCCTGGCCGGGGAGGGCGAGCGGGTCCGTCTCGTCACCCGCCGCGGAACCGGGCCCGAGCACCCGGGCGTCGAGCGGATCGCCGCCGACGCCACCGACGCCGACGCCCTCACCGCACTGGTCGGCGGCGCGGCCTCGCTGATCAACTGCGCGGCCCCGCAGTACCACCGCTGGCTGACCGAGTTCCCGCCGCTCGCCGCCGCCCTGCTGACCGCCGCCGAGCGGACCGGCGCGGGCTACGTCATGCTCGGCAACGTCTACGGCTACGGCCCGGCGGCCGGCCCGCTCACCGAGGACCTGCCGGCCGCCCCGACCAGCCGCAAGGGCGCGCTGCGGGCGGCCCTGTGGGCGGACGCGCTGGCCGCCCACGCGGCGGGCCGGGCGCGCGTCACCGAGGTGCGGGCCAGCGACTTCATCGGCCGCGGCGCCACCTCGCTGTTCGCCTTCACCGTGGCACCGGCAGCGGTGGCGGGCGAGCCGGTCGGCTACCCCGCCGACCTGGACGCGCCGCACAGCTGGAGCTACGTCGGTGACGTGGCCGCCACCCTGGTCGCCGCCGCGCGCAACGAGGCGTCCTGGGGCCGGGCCTGGCACGTGCCCAGCACCAGCGAGGCGTCCGCCCGCGAGCTGGCCGGGCGGCTGGCGAAGGCGGCCGGCGCGCCGGAGCCGGCGCTCACCGCGGTCCCGGTGACGGAGCTCGCCGGGTCGGGCGACGAGATGCTCGCCGAGGTCGAGGAGATGGGCTACCTGTACGACCGGCCGCTGCTGCTCGACTCGTCGGCCACCCGGGAGGCGCTGGGGGTGGCGGCGACGCCGCTGGAGGCGGTGGTCGAGGAGATCGTCCGGGACCTGCGGGTGTGAGCGGGGTGTGAGCGGGGTGTGAGCTTCGCCATGATCGAAATGGTCGGTGTTGTGGTGTCTTGACCCCCTGCGGGGCGGCTGGTCTGCTGGTGCGCCGTCAGCCGCCCGCCCACCTGGGGAGTCCCCGTGCCCGCCCGCCGTACCGCCACCCTGTCCTCCTCCGCCGTCGTCCTCCTGATATCCGCCCTGGTGCTGAGCAGCTGCTCGGACGACGACAAGCAGGCGGACGGCGGCGCCACCGCCGGGTCCGGGGCGGTGGCGGGCACGGCGGGCCGGGGCACCAGCCCGCTGGAGAACCCGGACGGCACCAAGCCCGGCCTGGCGCCGCTGACTTCGGCGGAGGAGCAGAAGGCGGGCCGCGACCTGATCGCCAAGGTCACCACCGCCTCGGCCGGCCCCAAGGACGGCTACGACCGCAACGAGTTCGGCCCGGCCTGGACCGACAACGTGGACGGCATACCCGGCGGCCACAACAACTGCGACACCCGCAACGACCTGCTGGCCAGGGACGGTTCGGCGGTCGAGCGCAAGGACGGCTCGAAGTGCGTGGTCACCTCGATGACCATCCACGACCCCTACACCGGCAAGACGGTGGACTGGAACAAGAAGCAGGCCTCGAAGATCCAGATCGACCATGTGATGCCGCTGTCCTACGACTGGCAGATGGGCGCGAGCAAGTGGGAGAAGCTGAAGCGCGTGCAGATCGCCAACGACCCGCTCAACCTCATCCCGGCCGACGGCTCGCAGAACGCCTCCAAGGGCGACTCGGGCCCGTCCGCCTGGCTGCCCGCCGACCCGGAGATCCGCTGCGCGTACGCGGTGCGGTTCGCGCAGGTGTCGCTGAAGTACCAGCTGCCGGTGACGGCGGCGGACAAGAAGGCGATGCTCCAGCAGTGCGGCGGCTGACGGGCGGCTGACGGGCGGCCGGCGACGGCAGCGGAAACGTTTCCTCGAAGGGTTCGTCGCTCTTTGTCCGGAAGCGTGCACGGCAGGCGGGTCGCGACGGGTAGGGCGCCGTCAACAGTGTGATCGTCAGGTGGTATTCGTGTGCGGTGCATTCGATGATCACCCGGTTCTCACGACGCGCCCTGCCCGCCGTCGCCGCGGCCACCCTGCTGGCCGCCTGCACCAGCTCGGGCGGCACCACCGCCGCGCCCACCGCCGCTCCGCCGCCCGCGGAGACGGCGAGCGCCACCGCGACGCCCACGCCCACCCCGACCGCCACGCCGACGCCGACGCCGACGGTGAAGCCCACCGGCCAGGCGGACCCGGCCCTCCAGGCCTTCTACGGCCAGCAGCTCAACTGGGCGGCCTGCAAGGACGACCCGAAGATCGAGAAGACCGACGAGTCGGCGGTGCAGTGCACCACCCTCAAGGTCCCGCTGGACTACACCAACCCGAGCGGTGACACCCTCGATGTCGCCGTGGTGCGCAAGCCCGCCACCATGCCCGACCAGCGGGTGGGCGCCGTCGTCGTCAACCCCGGGGGCCCCGGCGGTACCGGCGTCGGCTTCGTCCAGCGCAACCCCGAGTACTTCCAGAAGGGCGTCCGGGAACGCTTCGACACCGTCGGCTTCGACCCGCGCGGCGTCGGCGGCACCTCCCCGGTGAACTGCCTCGACGACAAGACCCGTGACGACTGGGTCAACACCGACAACCCCGGCCCGGACCACGGCAAGGTCCTCGCCGACGCCTGCCAGGCCAAGTACGGCAAGCTGCTGCCCTTCATCGGCACCCGCAACTCCGTGCGCGACATGGACGTCTTGCGCGCCGCCCTCGGCGAGCAGAAGCTCACCTACTTCGGCCTCTCCTACGGCACGTACATCGGGAGCGTCTACGCCGAGGAGTTCCCGGACCGCGTCGGCCGGCTCGTCCTGGACGGCGCCGTCGACCCGTCCTTGCCGCTCGCCCAGCACAACATCGAGCAGTACGCCGGGTTCGAGCGCTCGCTCAACGCCTTCGCCGCGTACTGCGCCAAGAAGGCCCAGTGCCCGCTCGGCAAGGATCCCGGCAAGGCCGCGGGCAAGCTCGCCGACTTCCTCGACGGGCTTGAGCAGAAGCCGCTCACCACGTCCACCGGCCGCGTCCTCACCACCACCGCGGCGTGGACCGGCGTGGTCGAGGGCCTCTACGGCGACGAGAGCGCCTGGGACCAGCTGCGGACCGTACTGACCCAGGCCATGGTCAACGGCAAGGGCGACCACCTGCTCGCCTACGCCGACTCCTACAACCGGCGCGACAAGGACGGCCACTACAGCGCCTCCGCCGACGCCTACACCGCCATCCACTGCGCCGACGGGGCGACCAACGTCCCGACCGGCGAAGCGCTCCAGGCCGCGTACGCCGACCTGGCCGCCAAGGCCCCGCTGCTCAGCCGGCACGAGCCGAGCGCCGCCATCTTCGACCCGGACTGCCGGAGCTGGCCGTTCCGCTCGACCGAGCAGTCGCACGTCATCACCTCCAAGGCCCAGGCGCCGATCGTCGTGGTCGGCTCCACCGGCGACGCGGCCACGCCGTACGCCAACGCCGAGAAGCTCACCGCCCAGCTCGGCAACGCCGTGCTGCTCACCCGCGAGGGCGAGGGGCACACCGGGTACGGCTGGAGCGCCTGCATCCGGACCGCGGTGGACGCCTTCCTGCTGGAGGGCACCGCGCCGGCCGCCGGGACGCGCTGCGCGAGCGACGCGCCGTAGCGCAACGGCGGGGCGCGGCACGGTCGTTCACCGTGCCGCGCCCCGCCGGGCGGGTCAGGACGTGGCGGGCTCGCCGAGGTCGTAGAACGTCGAGCCGCCGACGGTGCGGGCGGTGTAGTGGGACGCCACCCACTCCTCGATCTGGGCGGTCTGGGACTGGGACGCTCCGCCGTCCTGGCCGGGGTCGCCGGGGCCGCCGGGTGCGTCGGCCGTGCCGCGCGAGTTGCCGCCGATGAACCAGTGCACCTTGCCCTCGCGCACGTACTGCTGGAAGGCGCTCAGGCTGAGCGACGGGTCCGTGCCGTTGAAGCCGCCGAGGGCCATCACCGGGACGCCGGACGCGAGTTGGTAGCTCGCGGCGTTCTGCGAACCGCTCGTCGCGGCGGCCCAGCGGTAGCCGTCGGCGCCCTGCTTCAGCAGGTCGGCCGCCTCGGCGCCGACCTGGGCGCCGTTCAGCAGCCCGCCCATGCCGCCGGGGCCGCCCATGCCGCCGGCGGGCCCGCCGGCGAAGGCGTACGGGCCCTGCCCGCCGTCGCCGCCCGGGGTGCGGCCGTTCCGGCCGCCGTCCTGCTGCGGGAGGCCCGGGGCACCGCCCTGGCCGCCGTCCTGCTGCGGCGGCGTGACCGTCCGGCCGTTCTGCCACAGCACCGGCCCGTCGCCCGTGCCGCCGGGGCCGCGTCGCCCGCCGCCCGGTCCGAAGCCGCCCTCCACCGCCGGCCCGGCCAGCACGATCGAGCCCCGGTGCGGGGTGTTGACCGTCTCCACCGCGTACGCCGCCGGTCCGCCCAGCGCCGCCGCCGTGCCCACCAGGCCCGCCACCGCCGCCAGCCGCCCGGCGAGCCGCGAGGGTCCGCCGCCCCGGCGCGCGAGCCGCGCTCCGAGCGGTCCGGCCACCAGCAGCGCCACCGCCGCGAGCAGCCCGCCCGCCGGCACGGCCGGCCGCAGCCACGGCAGGAAGTCCGCGCTGCGCCCGAGCAGCACGTACGCCCACACCGCCGTCACCGCGAGCGTGCCGGCCAGCACCGCCGCGTACGGCAGCCGGTGCCGCGCCCGCCACAGCCCGTCGGCGCCCATGCCGACCAGCGCCGCGACCGCCGGGGCCAGCGCCACCGTGTAGTACTGGTGGAAGATCCCGGACATGAAGCTGAAGGTCAGCGCGGTGCAGAGCAGCCAACCGCCCCAGACCAGGAACGCCGCGCGCGCGGTGTCCGTCCGGGCGTGACGCCGGGTGGCCCACAGGCCGAACAGCAGCAGGATCAGCGCGGCGGGCAGCAGCCAGGCGATCTGCCCGCCGATGTCGCCGTCGAACAGCCGGGTGATGCCGGTCTCGCCCCAGCCGCCACCGCCGCGCATCCCGCCGGGCGGCGCCCCTGCGGCCCCGGCCGCGCCAGCCGCGCCGACTGCGCCGGCCGCTCCGTCCGCTCCGGCCGGTGCGCCACCCAGGGCTGCCTCGACCCCGGCGGCCGGCATGCGGATCCGCCCGCCGCCGACGCTGCCGGTCTCATTGCCGTTGAGCCGGCCGAGGCCGTTGTAGCCGAAGGTGAGCGAGAGGAAGCTGTTGTCCTGCGAGCCGCCGACGTACGGCCGCGCCGAGGCCGGGACCAGCTCGACCACGGCGACCCACCAGCCGCCCGCGACCACCGCAGCCAGCCCGCCGGCCAGCAGTTGGCGGACCCGGCGCCACAGCCCGGTCGGCGCCGCCACCAGGTAGACCAGTGCGAACGCGGGCAGCACCAGGAAGGCCTGGAGGGTCTTGGTGAGGAAGGCCAGTCCGAACATCACCCCGGTGAACACCAGCCAGCGGGTGCCCGCCGCCTCGATCGCCCGCAGCAGCCCGTACGCGGCCAGCGTGAGCAGCAGCACAAGCAGCGCGTCCGGGTTGTTGAAGCGGAACATCAGCGCCGCCACCGGCGTCAGCGCGAACGCCGCGCCCGCCAGCAGCCCGGCGAGCGGTGTGAAGCGCCGGCGCACCGTCGCGTACAGCACCGCCACCGTGGCCACCGCCATCAGCGCCTGCGGGGCCAGCACCGACCAGGAGGAGAGCCCGAAGACGCGCGCCGCGAGCGCCATCGGCCAGAGCGCGAGCGGCGGCTTGTCGACGGTGATGAAGTTCCCGGCGTCAGAGGAGCCGTAGAAGAAGGCCTTCCAGCTCTGGCTGCCCGCCTGGGCGGCGGCCGAGTAGAAGGAGTTGGCCCAGCCGGAGGCGGACAGGCCCCAGAGGTAGAGGACGGCGGTGGCCGCCAGCAGCGCGAGCAGCGCGGGCCGCACCCAGCGCGGGTCGTCGGCGCGCCCGCGCCAGGTCCGGCCCGGCAGGGTGCGCAGCCGCTCGGCCCAGGACGCCGGGCCCTTGGGACCGGCGGGCGGCGGCGGGTACTCCGGGAACAGCGGCGGCGCGGCCGGCCGCCCGGGAGCCGTCCCCTCCGGCACGGGGGCGGGCGGCAGGACCGGGGGCGGGTAGTCCCCGGCCTCCGGCCAGGGCTCGCCGGCCGGTGGGGTGAGGCTGGTCGTGGTCATGGGCGCTACGCTCGGGCGCCCGCCTGAGAGAACCGTGAGACCCGGGTATGAGCCGCCTGTGGATCCGGCCGGTCCGGCCCGGCCGCGCCCGGCGCTTCCGCCTCGTTCGCGCTACGCGGCCTGCGGCATCGTCAGGTGCCTGCCCAGCCACTCCAGGGCGGGCGGGATCTCCCGGGTCCAGGTGTGGAAGTTGTGGCCGCCGGTGTCGAGGGTGATGGTGGAGAGCTTGGTCGGCGCCTTGAAGGCGTTGACCATGGCCTGGGTGCCCGCGTAGTTGTTCTCGTCGTAGCTGGTGGCGAGCAGCAGCGCGACCGGCTCGGCGGGCTTGTTCTTCAGCCGCCAGAGCAGGTCGTTCTCCTGCTTCAGCTGGGCGCTGCCCCCGAACAGGTCGCCGGTGGTCTCGTCGATCGGCGCGGTGTAGTAGCCGGAGAGCGAGACCGCCGACCGGTAGGCGTCCGGCTTGCGCAGCGCGAACTTGAGGGCGCAGTAGCCGCCGGTCGAGTTGCCGATCACCGCGCGGTTGGCCGGGTCGGTGCCGATCCGGTAGTTGGCGGCCATGGCCGTCGGCAGGTCGCTGGTGAAGAAGGTCTCCACCTGGGGTCCGCCGGGGATGTCCATGCACTCGGTGTCGCGGTTGCCGGACAGGGTCGGGCGCATCAGCACCAGGACGGTCGGCGGCAGCTTGTTCTGCTCGATGGCGGAGAGCGCGGACGCCGGGTACTGCATCAGGGTGATCAGCTTCTCCGCCGAGCCCGGGTAGCCGGCCAGCACGAGCGCCATCGGGAAGCTGCGCTGGGCGTACTCCGGCTGGAAGTACTGCGGCGGCAGGTAGACGAAGGCGTCGCTGCTCAGGCCGCTGGCCCTGCCGCTGACCGAGACCTCCTGGATCAGTCCGGAGCGGTCGCGGGCCGAACCCTGCGCCGAGTACATGTTCTTCTCGCCGGTGACGGACAGCGAGGCCGCCGCGTTCGGCTGGTGGTCGACGACCGTGCCCGGCTTGCCGTTGGTGCCGAGCAGGTCGCTCCAGGAGCTGTAGAAGCCGAAGTAGCCGTTGGCGATCAGCCCCATCGCGACCAGCACCGCGATCTGGGTGGCGAGGAACGCGCCGATCCGTCCGGTCCAGGCCTTCCACCCGCCGCCGCCGAGTCTCGGCCAGAACCACATCGTGGCGGCGAAGACGCAGAGCGCGACGACGGAGGCGATGATCTGGAGGGGAAGACCCGTGAGGCTGAGCACGTCCCGATCGTAGTTGACGTCGGAGTCCGCCCCGTGCGCCCTGTCGTACGCCCCCGCTACGCTTCGGTGCGCCGCAAGTGAGCCCTGTTGACCGCGTCTTGTCGGGTCGGGATCATGTCCGCGGGGACAGCGGATCGCACGGAGTGTGCATGCATCAGTACCGAGAGAACACCCGGGGGAGCGGCATGAAGTCCTTCACCAAGGCCGGCGTAGCGGTGGGCACCGCGCTGCTGCTGGCGGCCTGTTCGAGCGGCGGGTCGGGAGAGTCGGGCGGCTCCGACGGCGGGTCGGGAGGGTCGGCCGCGTCCAGCCCGTCCGACGGCTTCAGCGCCCTGCCCGCCCCGACCCGGACCCCGACCCCGACGCCGACACCCACCCCGACGCCCACGCCGTACGGGCCCGTGCTCGCCGGCTACGTCGACCCGGTCGGCACCGCGCTCGGCAAGATCAACCCGGCCGCCAACATGGGCAACTTCATCATCGGCCTCCAGGAGGCGGCCAGTGCCGCCAACTCCGCGAGCAGCGGGCTCGGCCTCAGCGACACGCCGGCCACCGTCGGCACGACCAAGCGTCAGCTGGTGACGGCACTGTCCCAGCTCGCCACCGACCTGACCAAGATCCGCAGCGACATCACGTCCAAGGCCTTCTGCACCACCGGCTCCGCCTACGCCCAGGTCGGCCTCTCCGAGGGCCTGAAGGCGATCCCGGCGGCCCTCGCCGAGATGGCCGCCGCCGGATACCCCACCAACTTCACCGTCCCCCAGACACCGCCGCAGCAGACCCGCTCCAAGGAGAACGACACCTTCGTCACCAAGGGCCGGCTGCGCGGCAAGGGCGAGCTGAACGTCGACAACACGGGCGGCACCACCGACTCCGTCGTCTCGCTCTCCCAGGGCGGCAGGACGATCCACTCGCTGTACGTCGGGAAGGGGAAGGAGGCGTCGATCTCGGGCGTCGAGGACGGCACCTACGACATCTACTTCTCCGACGGCGTCGACTGGGACCCGTCGCTGAAGATGTTCACCCAGAACTGCAGCTACACGAAGTTCGACGACACCATGGCCTTCGAGACCGACCGGACGACGTACTCGATCTGGTCGATCACGCTGACCGCGAAGGTCGGCGGCAACGCCGAGACGAGTGACGTGGACGAGGAGAACTTCCCGCAGCCGTAGACCGGTTCCGTGGGTCCGGGTTGGGGTTCGGGTTCGGGGGGCGCTGTCGTGCCCCCCGAACCCGAATCCATTGGACGGCCCCTGCCCGGCCCGCCAGGCTGACCCGGTGACCAGCACGCCCTTCGTCCCCGGCCTCGAACTCGCCCGCCTCCTCCACGAGGAGGCCGTCCGCCCGCTCCTCGCCGCCACCCACCCCGGCCTGCGCTACGCCGCCGCCCGGGTCGGCGCCGGCTCCGAGGTGCTCGGCCTCGACACCCCGCGCTCCACCGACCACGACTGGGGCCCGCGCCTCGACCTCTTCCTCCCCGCCGAGGAAGCCGCCCGCCTGCGCCCCGCCCTCACCCACCTGTTCGCCGAACGCCTCCCCGACACCCTGCGCGGATGGCCCACCCGCTACCGCACCGGCGACGACCCCGACGGACCCGTCACCCACCACGTCGCCGTCCACGACCTCGCCGGCTGGCTCACCGACCGCCTCGGCGGCCCGCTCGGCGACCCGCTCGGCGGACTGGGACCGTCGGACTGGCTGGCGTTCCCGCAGCAGCGGCTCGCCGAGGTCACCGGCGGTGCCGTCTTCCACGACGGAACCGGTGAACTCACCGCCGTGCGATCCGCGTTGGCCTGGTACCCCGACCAGGTCTGGCGCTACCTGCTGGCCTGCCAGTGGCAGCGGATCGCCCAGGAGGAGGCGTTCACCGGCCGCTGCGCCGAGGTCGGCGACGAACTCGGCTCCGCCGTCGCCGCCGGCCGCCTGGTCCGCGACCTGATGCGGCTCTGCCTGCTCCTCGAACGCCGCTACGCCCCCTACGGCAAGTGGCTCGGCTCGGCCTTCGCCCGCCTCACGGCGGCACCCCGGCTCACCCCGTCGCTGCGCGGCGCCCTGGCCGCCGACACCTACCCCGAGCGCGAACGACACCTCTGCGCCGCGTACGAGACGGTCGCCGCCCTGCACAACGCCACCGCCCTCACCCCGCCCGTCGACCCGGCCACCCGTCCGTACCACTCCCGCCCCTACCGCGTCCTGCACGCCGACCGCTTCGCCCGCGCCCTCACCGCGACGCTGACGGACCCGTCGCTGCGCACCCGGCCGCTGACGGGCGGGGTGGACCAGTGGGTCGACAGCACGGACGCGCTGACCCGGCCTTCGCTGCTGCGGCCCTAGGGTCCGTCTTCAAACCCCCGCCTGCCGGGCGACGCGCCCCCAGCCTTCGGCCGGGAGGTGCCCCCAGGGCACGCACCTCGCCGCGTTGTCGTCGGTCGCCGATGGCCCCCAGCCTGGCGGCCGGGAGGTGCCCCCACCGCATGGACTTCCTCCTCCGCCTTGCGATGCACGCACCCAGACGCCGCCCGGCCCGCCCTGCGGGCGGACAACGGGGGTCTGAAGACGGACCCTAGAGCTGGCGGGCAGGCGGCGAGTTGGTGGCGACGAGTTGCCCGGTGGCGGTCAGGGCGAGGCGCGAGAAGAGGGTCCCGGAGAACCCGAAGAGCAGCGCGATGGCGAGGGCGAGCGGCCGGTCCGGCGCGTCCCAGGAGTTGTCGAGGAAGACGTGCCCGAGGAGGTTGAGCTCCGGGTCCGCGAGCATCCGTACCAGCGGCATCCCGCCGATCGCCGCGAGCGCCCCGCCGACCGGGGCCAGCACCAGCACGCCCCAGGAGGCGGGCCGTTGGGAGCGCATCACGCCGATCACCGGCGAGAGGAAGCCGCCGAGCGCGCCGAGCATCATGGTCGGCTGGTGCGCGAGCGTGACGCCGATCAGGTAGACGGCGCCGAGCCCGATCGTCGCCGGCCAGAGGGCGGTGCGCTGTTGCTCGTACTCGCGTTCCGCGTCGGTGTCCTCGCGGTCGTGGAGGCGCTCGGCGGCTGCGGCGAGCGTGGCGGCGGGTGCTTGGTCGGGAGCCTCCGGTTCGGCTCGCATCGGCCGGAGTTGAACGGCCGCCTCGTCGGCGGGCAGCAGCCGCATCAAGTTGCTGTAGCCGTCGACCACCGGCCGCACGCCCGGGACGGCGTGCAGGGAGGGGACCAGCCCCGTGGGGACGACGCCGTCGCCGGGGTGGTCGTCACCGAGGTCCGCCGGCAGGCGCAGGGCCTTGACGGAGTCCAGGAAGGTGGCGATGCCCCGGCCCAGCGCGCCGGGGGAGGGCCCCACACCTCCTTGCCGTCCATCGCCCAGCCGGCTGCCGGTGATGCCGGGGATGACGACCACCAGGTCCTCGATCGGCTCCTGCCACATTGCGCCCGTCCTGCATGCCCCCACGGCTCGCTCGGTGCTCGGCTGCCCTGCCTGTCAGAGCGGCGGGTCCAGCGTCCGGCGGATCGGTCAAGTCGCTTCCCGTGGAGGGACTTCGAGTGGCTCGCCTGCCTGCCGTGGGCTGCTGGTTGACGCCCGTTCGGACTGTCGCGGGCCGCTTGCCCGGCAAATGTCGGTGGCCCGTGCCAGACTCCCGTCATGGCACCCGAACCGCTCGCAACCCTCACCTTCGCCGCCTGGCGTCGCCTCGACCTCGCCACGGCCGGCCGTCTCGCCGCCCAGGTCGCGGGCAGCGTGGGCGGCCGGCTCGACCGCGTCGAGACGGTCGAGCACCTGGGCGCGCCGCTGCACCGTGTCCTGGTCGGACGCGGCGAGCGGATGTTCGCGCTGATACCGGGCGGGCGGGTCACCGTGGGGTTCGACGTGGCTGGTTGGCGGCCGTCCGCCGAACTCCTCGCCAGCTACATGGAGCAGAGCGTCAACGAGGGCTTCGGCGACGGGGACCTGCACGGTCACCTCGCCCGGGTCCTCAGCCCGCGCCGGACCGTCACCGTGCCGACGCTGCTGATGGCCGTCGAGGACGAGCCGCTGGAGGAGGAGCCCGCCGACATGCCGGCCGTCCTCGCCGAGGAAGGCCTGCGCCTGCCCACCCCCGACGAGTGGGAGCACGCCTGCGGCGCCGGAGCGGGCACGCTGTTCCGCTGGGGCGACGAGTGCCCGCTCGACCGGTTGCCGTACGGGGACGGCCTCGGCCCGCAAGGCGAGCCGAACGCCTTCGGCCTGCGCATCGCCCACGACACCTACCGCTCGGAGATCACCAGCGAGCCGGGGGTCATCTACGGCGGTGACGGCGGCGAGTCGCTCTGCGGCGGCTACGGCACCGTCCTCGCCTGGCTGCCGCTCGCCACGGCCAACCGGCACCCGGACCTGGCCGCGATGGTGTTCAAGGAGGACAGCGGCTACTGCACCGACGACCTCTCGGCCCGCCCGGTCCTCGCGCTCCGCTGAAGGCTCAGTCGTCCTCGTCCTCGTCCCACTCCGGGATGCTCCACCGCAGCACCGTCCCGCCGTCCGCACCACGGTCAAGGGTCACGGGGTACACCCGGCCCCAGTCCCGCTCCCCGTGGTGCCGGACGGCGTGGTCGCCCTGGCACCAGCTGAAGCCGAGCACGGGGCAGCCGCCGACCTCGATCTCACCTACGCCGAGCGGTCGGGTGCGGCCGGCACGATGGAGGAGGTGGAAGTCGGTGTGCGGGTCGGCGGACGAGACCACGCCGCCGCGGTACGCCGCGACTTCGACGGCGAGGGCGTCCGCCGCCTCGACGGGCAGATCCAGCCAGCCGTAGGGCCCTTGCCCGTCACCCTCGTACTGCGGGATCCGCACACCGCCGAACCGCTCGTGCGCCTCCTCCATGTCGCGCCCCCAATAGCTGACATCGGCGAGCCCGTCGGCAGGCTCGCCCTCCAGCCCGATCCAGGCATCCAGCCCGACCGCGTCCCCGAGTGCCATCCCACCCCGGTCCACCGGCAGGTCCCCGAGCAACACCGGCGCCTCCCGCCCCGCCGGCCACGGCACCCCGAGCTCCACCTCCAGCACGGCGATCGCGGGCTCCTCGTCGAACGGCGACGGCGCCGTCCGCGCCCGCACCGCCAGCGCCCGCGCCCCGTCGACGGCCACGGCCACCGCCTCCGCCGCATCCTCCACGAGGTGCCCGCCCCTGGCCCCCTCCGCCGCCGCCGCCTCCCGCGCCCGCTCGGACAGCGGCCGCCCGACCTCCGGCCAGTAGTCCAACCACGTCACCATGCCGAACACGAGCAGCCCGGAGGGCGCGGTGACTGTCCCGAGGTGCGTGAAGCTGTCGTTCATGCACCCGATCCTGCCGTGCCGCTACGACAATCCGGCCCGCCTGAGCCGCTGGCCCTCCGTCGGCCTGTCCAGCAGGCCTTTCGAGGTGTTCACGGCGGTGACCAGACGATCGACGCTCTCCCGCCAGCGTCGGCCGCCTCGCCAGATTCACGCCAGACGGATTGGTCGGCCGTCAACCGTCTGGACTGGGGACCATCCCCGCGCGTGCGGGGAGCAGGAGGACGTGCCCCCCGTGGCGGAGGCGCGGGCGGGACCATCCCCGCGCGTGCGGGGAGCAGCTATCCCGAGGTACGACGGGACGTGCGAACCCGGGACCATCCCCGCGCGTGCGGGGAGCAGCACGCGCACGCCGCCAGCCTCGTGCGCTGGGAGGGACCATCCCCGCGCGTGCGGGGAGCAGGGGATCACCCACGTCGATCCGGCGAAGGTCTTGGGACCATCCCCGCGCGTGCGGGGAGCAGGGGATCACCCACGTCGATCCGGCGAAGGTCTTGGGACCATCCCCGCGCGTGCGGGGAGCAGGCCATCCGCCGCCGCTACACCGCCCTGGCGGAGGGACCATCCCCGCGCGTGCGGGGAGCAGAGTTGCTGACCAGCGGGTCTATGTCGGGCAGCGGCTGTTTCGTGCAACTTGTTGAGACTCGGGCATTTCGGGCCTCTGGGGCGTGTATCGGCATCCGGGCACGGAAACGATATCCGAGTACCGCTCGAAGCCGACCGAGTTGACGACCGGCCAGCTTGTCCGCCCCCAGCCGGTCCCGCCCGGGCGAAGTCCTCCAGACGACTTCGGCCCGCACGGTTGACCTCTTGAAGTGGGCATGGCACTTTCGTGCGGCGCGGGCGTCCGCAACTGGTCGTACGCCCCGCATCCCCCACAAGGAGAGCCATGTTCAAGAGACTTGCCGCCGCGTCCGCCGCGAGCGCTGTCATTGCCGGGGTCCTGACCTCCGTGGCAGTCGCGCCCGCGCAGGCGGTGCAGGCCGGTGACCTGACGTCCACCATCGCGCTGAGCAACTGCTCCGCCTCGCTGGTCCGTTACCCCTCCTCGGTCGACACGGACCGGGCCCTCATGCTCACCAACGGCCACTGCCTGCCGACCATGCCGTCCGCCGGCCAGGTCATTCAGAACCAGGCCGCCAGCCGCAGCGGCACCCTGCTCAACGCCTCCGGCGGCTCCCTCGGTACCGTGACGGCCGACAGGATCCTCTACGCCACGATGACCGGCACGGACGTCGCGCTGTACCAACTCACCGACACCTTCGGGTCGATCACCTCCAAGTTCGGCGCGACGGCCCTGACCATCAGCGACACGCACCCGGTCGACGGCTCGGCGATGTTCATACCGTCCTCGTACTGGAAGCAGACCTGGAACTGCTCCATCAACGGCTTCGTCGGCACGCTTCGCGAGGACGCGTGGACCTGGCGCGACTCCATCCGCTACAGCGCCGGCTGCAACACCACGCACGGCACCTCGGGCTCGCCGATCGTCGACGCCGCGACGAAGAAGGTCGTCGGCATCAACAACACCGGCAACGACGACGGCCAGATGTGCACGCTCAACAACCCCTGCGAGGTGGCCGCCGACGGCACCACCACCGCGCACCAGGGGCAGAGCTACGGCCAGGAGACCTACTGGTTCACCACCTGCCTGGGCAACGGGCGCGTCATCGACCTCAACGTCAGCGGCTGCCTGCTGACGAAGCCCGCGGGCAGCGGCACCGTCTCGGTCGCGAACCCGGGCAACCAGTCGACGGCGGTGGGCGGTTCGGCGAACCTCCAGATCCAGGCGAGCGGCGGCTCGACGCCGTACACCTACTCGGCCACCGGCCTCCCAGCCGGGCTGACGATCAACGCCTCCACCGGCGTCATCAGCGGCACCGCCACCACGGCGGGCACGTACAACGTGACCGTCACGGCCAAGGACGCGGCCGCCAAGTCGGGCAGCACCAGCTTCACCTGGACGGTCACGGGCGGCGGTGGCGGCACCTGCACTCCGGCGCAGCTGCTCGGCAACGCGGGCTTCGAGACGGGCACGGCCTCGCCGTGGACGTCCTCCAGCGGCGTGGTCGACAACTCCTCCTCGCAGGCGGCGCACGGCGGTTCGTGGAAGGCGTGGCTGAACGGCTACGGCTCGACCCACACCGACACGCTGTCCCAGACGGTGAGCATCCCGGCGGGCTGCCGCGCGACGCTGGGCTTCTACCTGCACATCGACACCGGTGAGTCCGGCTCGACGGTGTACGACAAGCTGACCGTCCAGGTCAACGGCACCACGCTGAAGACCTACTCCAACGCCGACGCGGCCGCCGGCTACCAGCTGCGGACCTTCGACCTGTCGGCCTACGCGGGCCAGACGGTGACCCTCAAGTTCACCGGCACCGAGGACGCCTCGCTGCAGACCAGCTTCGTCATCGACGACACCTCGATCGCGACCAGCTGAAGCCTTAGCTGACCCTCCCCGTCGGCCGCCCGGCCCACACCGGGCGGCCGACGTGCGTCGGCATCATCGGCTGGCCGAACCTGGATAGGCTTCTCCCACACCTACTCTGAAGTGCCAAGAAAGCCCGATATGCCGGTTTCTCAACAAGTTGCAGAATCCCGCCTCACCCCCGCATAAACCTGCAGCTCACGAACTCTGCTCCCCGCGCACGCGGGGATGGTCCCCCTGCGGGGCTTGGTGCCCAGAGCCAGACTCGCTGCTCCCCGCGCACGCGGGGATGGTCCCTGGTGCGGCTCACTCACGGGGTGCCGGTCGCGTCTGCTCCCCGCGCACGCGGGGATGGTCCCGAGGCCGACGGCATCGACGGGATCCTCGCGCTCTGCTCCCCGCGCACGCGGGGATGGTCCCGAGCGGAACCTGAGGGGCGGATCCCTCATCGCCTGCTCCCCGCGCACGCGGGGATGGTCCCGTCGCCAGCGTGGTCAGCTCTTCGATGCTGGTCTGCTCCCCGCGCACGCGGGGATGGTCCCCGGGCAGCACCGAGCCCAGCGGCCCCTGCTTGCTGCTCCCCGCGCACGCGGGGATGGTCCCGGCACGCTGGCGACCACCACGGTCACCGACCTCTGCTCCCCGCGCACGCGGGGATGGTCCCGACAAGGCGCTCTCCGTCTCGGCGATGTACGACTGCTCCCCGCGCACGCGGGGATGATCCCCAGCGTGGCGAGTACGAAGGTGAGACCGCCGGCCTGCTCCCCGCGCACGCGGGGATGGCGTACTGGTCAATGGTCTGCGTCAGCCCAAGTGGCATGGTTGGCGGGCGATCATGCTGGGTGAACAGGTGGCGTCGCAGTGCCCGCCGTGGAAGTCTCTGGCTGTGCCCGATCGGCCCGAACAAGCCAGCCGCCCGGTCAGGCTGCTCGGATTCCGGCGGTCGGCGGAGAATCCGGGTTGCCGGATTCCGCTGATCTCGTTGACCCTGACTAGGGTGAGGCGGAGCGGGAGTGGGTCGCGGACTATCTGGAGCACGGGCAGGTCGCCCGGTGCTGGATGGGGGTGTCCAGGTGTCGGCTGTGCTCACGCGCCAACGGGTCCCGGGACTTCACTGACGGCCGCTACCTCTGGCCGGAGGGCCTCGCCCACTACGTCCTCGACCACAACGTCCGGTTGCCGGACGAGTTCCTGGAGCACATCGACCAGCGTCTCCACATGCTGGACGAGCTTGAGACGGACGAAGCCTGGTGGCTACGGGTCACTGAACGGGAGCAACGCCCGTAGCCGCGAGACGCCACACCGAGGGCACGGCCGGCTCGCAGAGGAGGATGCGCCCGTCCACCGTCCCGAGGAGTAGTCGGCCGGGTGCGGGCGCGGTGAGGGAAAGCGCCACCGTCGGGGCGCCGTCGACCATGAGGCGTGTGCGCCAGCGCAGCGTACCGTCGGCGGCGTCGAGGGCGATGACCTCGCCCGAGAGGAGCGCGGCGAAGACGGTCTCGCCGTCGCTGTCGAGGGCCGTGACGGGGTGGTCCGCGGGGAACGTCCACTGGAGCACGCCGTCCGGGAAGCGTTGGCGGGCGACGAAAGCGGGTGCGGGCGTCGGCCCGCCCGCGCCGTGGACCTCACCAGCGTGGACCAGGGCGTTGCCCGTCCCGTCACTCCCCGCGACGCGGACGGCCGGGCCGTCCGCGTCGAGCGGGAACAGCCGGCGGACCTCCGGCTCGTCGCCGTCGCGCTTCGCGGGGTCGACGGTGGCGACCCACCCGCTCTGGAGGAGAAGCAGTTCGGGGCTGCGTCGGACCGCGAAGTGCACGTTTGCGAGCTCGTGGCAGCCGACGGGCTGCGGGCCGTCGAGGGTGCTGCCGTCGGCCAGGGAGATCCGTTCGATGGTGCTCGGCACCTCCGCCCAACCGACGCGGGGCAGATTGACCCAGGCGGACGTCTGGTCGTCAGGCGAGACGTGGATCTCGCGCCCACCGTCGAGGTCCGGAACCGACCACGCCACCTCGCCCGACGGCAGCCGGCTCTCCAGCTTCGTCCCTTCGAGTGTGGCCAGCACCCGGCCGTCGTCCAACGCCTCCACCGCCCGCACCTGCCGTCGCGGCGACCACGTCACGCCGTGCGCGTCGGCGAGCGCGGTGAGCGTCTCGCGGGCGGCCTGCTTGGCGCCCTCGGGGCGGCGCGCGGCCTTGACGCGGGGGCCTCTGAGTTCCTTGTACGAGATGCTGCGGGGGGCGATCCGGCGCCAGTCGTCGCGCTCGATGATGGGGGCGAAACCGTGGGTCTGGGGTCGGGCGTCCGCGCGGTCATCTGGCGGGGCCACGACCAGCTCCAGCGCGCGGCCGTCCTCCCGCCAATGCACCCGGCGGACCTCGCGGTGGTCCTCCAGTACGAGGACGGCGGTGCCGCTCTCCAAGTCGACGATCAGGAGTTCGCCTTCGTACAGGTAGCCGCCGTCGTACGCGCCGGTGCCGATGGCGAGCAGGGGGAGGTGGGGGTGGAGGGCGAGGTCGAGCACCGGCCAGTGGGTGTGGACGAGGCGGCGGCAGCGGAGGTCGTCCAGTCCGTATACGCCGACGCGGTAGCCGCGCCAGTGGTCGAAGGACCGGCCGGTCCAGTCCAGGTTGCCGACACTGCCCCCGATGGCGACCAGCCCTCGCGCGTCATCACGGACGACGGCGTTGGGCTTCCCGACCTCGGGGAACGGCCCACCGCCGAGAATCCGGCGAATGGGCAGGGGGTCGTCGGGCATGGCGGTGGTCCTCCGGGTGAATCGTCGGCTCATCCTTGCACGTGGTGGGGCGGGAGCTTTGCGTGAGACGTCGGCCGGTCCGACTTCCTGCTCCGCTGCCGTGGCGGCGTGCTGCGGCGGGACTCGGCCGCAGAGCGCGGTCAACTGACACTCGATGGCGGCCGCTACCGGCCGGATGGGCAGTTGGATACGGTGAGCCTGAGCGAGCCGACTGGCAAGGTGCAGGAGTGCCCGAAATGCCCGAATCAATGAAAATTGCAGATTCTCGCCCCTGCGCCACCTAAACCCGCAGGTCACGGAGTCTGCTCCCCGCGCACGCGGGGATGGTCCCCATGCCGCTGATGATGGGCCGCCCCGTCCCGGCTGCTCCCCGCGCACGCGGGGATGGTCCCTCCCCACAACTGGTTGCGAGTTGTCGAGGTGACTGCTCCCCGCGCACGCGGGGATGGTCCCGCGCTGTCGTGCCACATCGTGTAGCCGCCGGCCTGCTCCCCGCGCACGCGGGGATGGTCCCAGCCGGCCGACGCCCAGCAGGAGCCCCAGCGCCTGCTCCCCGCGCACGCGGGGATGGTCCCGGGCAACGAATTCAGGACGTGATTTACGACGACTGCTCCCCGCGCACGCGGGGATGGTCCCGGAGAGGTTCAGCCGCTCGCCGCTCGTGAGCTCTGCTCCCCGCGCACGCGGGGATGGTCCCCAGCGCCTGCACTATGCAACGTTCGGCGATCGCTGCTCCCCGCGCACGCGGGGATGGTCCCGACGTTCTGGCCGTCGCGGGCGAGGACGGTCTCTGCTCCCCGTGTACGCGGGGATGGTCCCGGTGGCTTGCGCTGTGGGATCGGTGGAGTGTGTGTGGGGTGGTGGAGACGTGTGGCTGCCCGGGGTGGTGAGGGGTTTCGGGGATCGGGTGATGTGGAGTCAAAGATGATGAGTGGAAAGGCGATTAGGCACATGCTAACTTTTCTTGGCATGTGCTGGGTGTTGCGATGAAGACGTCGCCGCCGACAGGCGATGAGCTCGTGCTGATGCTGGCGACGCTTGCCAACCCGCATCGCCTGCGGGTTGTGGCCGTGCTGGTCACTGGGGGGCGGGCTTATGTGAGCCAGTTGGCCCGGGAGTTGGGGATCAGTCGGGCGTTGCTCCAAGTCCACCTGAAGAAGCTGGAGGCGGCCGGGCTCGTGTCGGCGCAGATGGAGATCTCACCGGAGGGGAAGGCGATGAAGTTCTACGAGGTGACACCGTTCGCGGTGCATCTGACGCCGGAGTCGATCGCGGCCGCGATACCGACTCTGACCGTCGCTGGGGAGAAGGGGGTCGACGGGTGAGCGGGAACGACTGGACGGAGGTTGTCGGGGCGCTGGGCCTGTTCCTCCTGGTCACCGTGGTGCTCGCGGTGCTGGTATGGCAGTTCGGTGCCACCTGTCGGGCCAAGGCGGTGCTGGCGCGTGAGGGCGAGTACCGCAGGCTGGCCGAGGCGGCCGTCGGGGTGCAGCAGGAGACCGAGCGTCAACTCGCCGACGTACGCCAGCGGTTGGCTTCCCTGGAGAGGATCCTCAAGGAGGTCGAGTAGAAGTACCGCGATTCAACATGAGCTGGGCCGCCGAGCGGCAACTCGGCGGCCCCGGTTCGGAAGGCATCTCCCTCGCCGAAAGGCGAGTTTTCCCTGGACAAGCACCTCCACCTCAAGGAGAGCAGTTCATGCTGCGCAAACGCAAACCGCCTGCAGTCGCCGCCGTGGAAGCCGTCGTCGGCTGGTCGGTCCGCCACCGGACCCTGGCGGTCACCGGCTGGCTGGCCCTCGTGGTCGCCGCCGTCCTCTCCAGTGCGCTGATCGGTGGGCGTGACGCCCGTTCCACCGACCCCGGGGACGCCGGGAAGGCCCAGCGGATCGTCCGCGCCGAGGATGCCGGCGACTCCGTCCGGGAGAACGTGTTGATCCAGGAACGCGGGGGCGGCGGCAGTCCAGCGTTCTTGGTGAGCGCAGAACTCAAGGAAGCAACACAGGACTTGGTGACGGCACTGGAGCGCACCGGCGAAGCCGTGCGCGACATCGGCTCGCCCCTGGGCGGCGGCCCCGACGGCGGGCGGTGGATCTCAGGGGACGGCCGCTCCGGCCTCGTGACCTTCGAGCTCGCCGGACCAGTCGAGCACCGGAAGCAGAACTACCGCGCGGTCCTCGACGCCGTACAGAAGACCCAGGACGCCCATCCGCAGCTGCGGATCGTCCAGGCCGGCGACCGCAGCCTCAACGCCGTCGTGGACGAGGCGATCAAGGACGACTTCAAGCGCTCCGAGCTCACCTCGCTGCCGCTCACCCTGGTGATCCTGCTCGTCGTCTTCGGTTCGCTGATCGCCGCGGGCATCCCGCTGTTGCTGTCGGCGACGGCCGTCGTCGCCACCTTCGGCCTGCTCCAGTCCATCGGCAAGGTGGTGCCGGTCAACAGTGCCGCGTCCTCCATCGTGCTGCTCATCGGCATGGCCGTGGGCATCGACTACTCGCTCTTCTACCTGCGCCGCGAGCGCGAGGAACGGCTCGCCGGTCACGACACCCGGCAGGCGCTCGCGATCGCGGCCCGCACCTCCGGCCACGCCGTGGTGGTGTCGGGGCTCACCGTGATGGTCTGCGTGTGCGGTCTCCTGTTCACCGGGCCGGACGTCTTCAAGGGGCTGACCGCCGGCACCGTGGTGGTCGTGGGCCTGACGGTGGTCGGCTCCGTGACGGTGCTGCCCGCGCTGCTGGCCGCCCTGGGCCACCGGGTCGACAGCGCCCGCATCCCCTGGCCGGGCCGGCGCCGGACGGAGGCGCGCGAGTCGCGCACCTGGTCGGCCGTGGCCCGTGGCGTCGTCCGGCGCCCCGCGCTGACCGGCGGCATCGCCGCACTCGTCCTGCTCGTGATGGCGCTGCCCGCGCTCGGCATGCACCTCCAGGACCCGGCCACCACCGACAGCCTGCCGCGCAGCGTCGCCCCCGTGGACGCCGCGGTACGGATGAACGAGGCGTTCCCCGGCTCGTCGAGCCCCGCCCGGGTCGCGATCGCGAGCCGCGACGGCGGCAACGTCGACACCCCCGCCGTGCGTGCGGCGGTCACCGCACTGCACCGGGAGGCCGCCGTCCCCGGCAGCGGCATCGCGGAGCCGATCACCGCGTTGCCGGTCGGCGACGCGCTGGTGGTGCGGGTGCCGCTGGTCGGCAAGGGCACCGATGACGCCTCGAACCGGTCGCTGGAGAGGCTCAGGGACACGGTGCTCCCCGCCGCCCTCGGCGAAGTGGCGGGCGTGGACTACGCGGTGGGCGGCAAGACGGCGCAGCCGTACGACTTCGCCGAGCGGCTGAACGGCCGGACGGCCGCCGTTTTCGCCTTCGTTCTCGCCCTGGCCTTCGTGCTCCTGGCGGTCGCCTTCCGGTCCTGGGCGATTCCGGTGGTGTCGATCCTGCTCAACCTGCTCTCGATCGGCGCGGCCTACGGTGTGCTGACCTGGGTGTTCCAGGACGGGCACCTGGAGTCGGCGCTCGGCTTCACCTCGTACGGGGGTGTGGTGGCGTGGCTGCCGCTGTTCATGTTCGTGGTCCTGTTCGGTCTGAGCATGGACTACCACATCTTCATCCTCAGCCGGATCAGGGAGCGTTGGGCGAAGGGCGCCCGGGCGAAGGAGGCGATCGTGGGCGGGATCGGCAGTAGCGCCGGTGTGGTGACGAGTGCCGCCGCCGTCATGACCGCTGTGTTCACGGTGTTCGTGAGCCTGACCGCGATCGAGTACAAGATGATGGGCGTCGGCATGGCGGTGGCCATCGTCATCGACGCGACCGTGGTCCGGGGCGTGCTGCTACCCGCCGCGATGGCTCTGCTGGGGTACTGGGGCTGGTCGACCCCCGGGCTCGGGCGGAGCCGTCGCCCGGCATCGACGGCTGCGGCGAGCACCCCTGTGCCGGCGGCGTGACCGCGCCGCCGAGGTGATCCGCCCCGGGAGCCAGGCATCCGCCCGGCTCCCGGGGCGGCGCTGTGTCAGGTGCGGCGGCGGGCGAGAAAGAGGTCGTGGCAGCGGGTGACGGGGAGGCGGCCGCCGTGGGCGGTGACAACGTCGGCGGTGTCGGCGAGGGCCTGGGCGCGTCGGTGGGCTGGGAGGGCGGCGTAGAGGGAGACGGAGGAGAGGTGGTCGAGGTAGTGGGCGGTGTCGTAGTGGGTGTCCTCGCGGAAGCGCAGTGAGCGGAGGTCGGTGAAGCGGGGGTCGTGCGCGCAGTCGACGGCCGGCCAGTGGCCGAGCATGCCGGGCCAGTGTCCGGGGGTGTCGCCGTAGGCGGAGGCGAGGGCGGCGTGCGGGGTGTTGGTGAGTCCGTGGCGGCGGTCGACCTCGGCGAGGGCTGCGTGGAGGTCGGGGTCGCGGACGCCCATCGGGTTCCAGAAGAGGGCGACGGCGCCGCCCGGGGTGAGGGCGTCGTGGACGAGGTTCCAGCGGCGGTCCGGGTCGAACCAGTGCCAGGCGGTGGCGCAGAGGAAGAGGCCGTAGCGGGTGTCGCCGGGGCGGAAGTCCTCGAAGGGGCTGACGGTGATGGTGACATGGGGGTGGGGGGTGGTGTTGCGGCGGAGGACCTCGGCCATGCGGGCGTCCGGTTCGACGCAGGTGAGGGGAGCGGTGAGGGCGGCGGCGAACGGGACGGTGGCCTTGCCGGTGCCGGCGCCTGCTTCGAGGACGGGGCGGTCGCCTTCGAGGGCGGCGTAGTGGAGGACGGTGGAGACGAGGGCGTCGGGGTAGCCGGCACGGGCCGCGTCGTAGATCTCGGCCACCCCGCCGAACACCCGGCTGCGGCTCATGTCGAGGGGTTGGGTGGAGGAGGGCAAGGGGACTCCTTCAGGACCGGGCTGCGGCCCGGCGCGCCATCGAATGGCGTGCCGGGCCGCAGGAGTTGGGGTTAAGGGATCAGATCAGACCGAGGTCGAACTCCCCGGTGGCGACCGCGGTGATGAAGGCTTGGTGCGCGGCGGCGGTGAACGACAGGGCCGGACCAGAAGGGTTCTTGGAGTCAGCCACGGCGACTCCACGAGGCAGGTTCAGGGCGTACTCAACACAGTTCTCGTTGCCGCCGCTGTAACTGAACTTCCGGAATTGGAAACCGGTGGCAGAAGCGTCGGGGTAGTAGCTCACTTGATCCGTTCTCTCTGTGCAGTGATGAAGTCGAGCGATGCGTCAACGGGCAAGGCCTCGGCCGTGACCTCCTGGAACTTCGCTCGATACAACTCCACATCGGCCGGGTCCTCGACCCACAGGCCGTTGAGCAACCCCTCGACGAAGACGATGTCGAGGTCCCTCCGCTGCGGAAAGCCCATGAGGGCGAAGGCGCCGCTCACCCCAGGATGCACGGCTGCTCCCGCAGGCATGACCTGTATGTTGACGTTCGTCAGGCGGCTCAGTGTGAGCAGCTTGTCCAGTTGCGGGCCCATGATGTCGGGGCGATTCGCGTTGGTCTGGAGTGCCGATTCGTGGATCACCGCCCGAACCTCGACGGGGTTCGGGCGGGTCAGGATCGACTGGCGTGCCATCCGGACCTGGACCAGAGCGTCGACCGTGGCGTCGCCAAGGGCATCGCCCGCCCACCCGGAAGCACGGGCGGGCGGCGGCGCCGGTGGTCGTGGTCGTCCTTGTCGACGGGGTGCCCCGGGTGTGCGTGGCGGACGGGTGTCCGGAGCTTCCCCCGCAGAGAACGTCCCTTGAACCGCTGGGGCTCTCCGGGCGGGGGCTGCACCTCGTCCGCTCGCTGACGGACCGCTTCGGGGCGGAGCCGCGGAAGTCCGGCAAATCGGTCTGGTTCGAGCTGGACTCCGCCGCGTGAGCTTCCGCCTGTTCGTCGGGGTCGGGCGGGCCCGTCCGGACGGCGTCGTACGCTGCGTGCCACAAGACCACCGGGTGATCGCGTTATAGGGGCATGGAGCACATACTGGCGGCCGGGCCGGGAGCGTCGCCGCCCGATTTTCCGGCCTTCGTGGCGTCGCGGGGGCGGCCGTTGCTGCGGACGGCGTTCCTCCTCACCGGGGGTGACGCGCATCTTGCCGAGGATCTCGTCCAGGAGGCACTCGGGCGGGTGTTCGTGAAGTGGCGGCGGATCTCGAAGATGGAGAATCCGAGCGGCTACGCGCAGACCGTTCTCGTCAACATCTTCCTCTCGCACCGCCGCCGGCGCAGCAGCACCGAGCGCGTCACCGACGTCGTGCCGGACGTCGCCGTCGTCGACCCCGACCCGGCCCTCCGCCTCACCCTGCTGCGGGCGCTCGCGGAGCTGCCGCCGCAGGACCGGGCGGTGCTGGTGCTGCGCTTCTGGGAGGACCGGAGCGTGGAGGAGACGGCGGCGGCGCTGCGGCTGAGCAGCACCGCCGTGCGTTCGCGCAGCAGTCGGGCACTGGCGCGGATGCGGGGCGCGTTGGGGGCGGAATCGGCCGGGGCGATGGGGAAGGCGGGGTGGCGTCATGCCGGTTGAGGAGGAGTTCGAGGCGGAGTTCGCCCGCGCCCTGCGCGGGGCGGCGGCGCTCGCGCCGGACGACGCGCTGTTCGGCCTGGCCGACGGCGCCGAGCGGCGCGGACGGCGCCGGCGCGGGCGGCGGCGGGCCGCGGTGGCCGGTGGTGTGGCGGCGGTGGTGCTGGTGGCCGGGGGCGCGGGCGTCCTTTCCGGGGGTGCGGGGGCGGGTCTGTTCGGCGGCCCGGCGGCCGGGCCGGTGCAACCGATGACCGCCGAGGAGGCGCTGCAGTTGGTGACCGGCCTGCTGCCGCCCGGGTCGGTGGAGTCGAAGTTCGCGGAGGCGCCTGGCCGTCCGAGCGCGTCGCGCGGCAAACACGAGTACTACGGCGTGCTGGAGTTCGACGACGGCAAGGGCGCGAGTGTGATCTCCTACAGCCTCGTCCGCGGCACGCAGCGCCCCGACGAGGCGGCCCGCTGCTCGGATCCGTTCACCACGCCGCAGGACTCCTGCGAACGTGCCGAGCGCCCGGACGGCTCGGTCGTGGTGATCGAGAAGCGGCGGCACATCTATGTTCCCGACCAGCGCGAGTGGCTGGCGACATGGGCGGCGCCGGACGGCACGGTGGTCCGCATCACCGAGTACAACGGGCAGCCGGCCACCCCGAACCGGGCGGAACCACCGCTGGACGCCGAGCAGTTGATGCTGATGGCGTCGTCACCGGCGTGGGCGCGGGTGGTCGCCGCGCTCCCGGCGAACCCGAAGGCGCCCAAGGTGCCCGAAATTCCCGAGGCGACGTCCGCCCCGGCGACCCCGCCGGCGGCGGAGCTGCTCGCGACGCTCACCAGGCTGCTCCCGCCGGGCACGACGGCGGCCGGGGCGGACGAGCAGCACACCACGCTGACGGTCACGACAGGGGAGCGGAGCAGCAAGGTCTCGGTCCTCGCCGAACCGGCCGGGGCCAAGGGGCAGCAGGACCGGAAGGGCGCCGAGGAGGGCCTGCCGACCCCGTTGGAGGTACGGGAGCAACTGCCCGACGGCACCCTCGTCGTGACCAACCGGTTCGGCAACGGCAAGAGCGCCACCGACCCGGTGCTGCACTGGACGGCCGAGGTGTACTACCGGGACGGCCGGAGCGTGAAGCTCTACGAGTGGAACGGCGAGAACGGCTACGACTTCCGGCCCGGCGAGCCGGCCCTCTCGGTGGACCAGCTCAAGGCCGTCGTCCTGGCGCCGGACTGGAGGAAGTGATCCATCCACCGCCACAGGCCCGTCCTGTCGCTCCGCACGGGGCGACAGGACGGTGGCGAGGCGGCTCAGTCGGTGTCCGGTGCCCGTGGCGGCTGAGCAGGTCCCACCCCTGGGCGGCTTCGGTGTTGGCGAACCGGAGATCGTACTCGCCCTCGACCGGAGGCGGTGCCGCGCGGTCGCCGCGTTTCGGGCTCACTCGGGTGCTCCAGGCCGGGGTACGGGTCCGGGGTCTCCCTCGGGCTCGCGGGTCAGGATGGCGTACAGGGCCGGGTCCGCGTGGACCTCGGCCGTGTGCCGCCACTGGGTGAGGAGCAGGGCGATCGGGGTCAGGTTGTTCACATCCACAGTAGCTCGGATGTCCTCGCGCGGAGGGGGATCCGGCCGGCTCAGCGGGGGATGCGGTGGTGCCATTCCTTGGTGAAGACGACGTTGCCCGCCTCCTCCGCCCGGATCTGGGTGTGGGCGAGGAGGTGGGTGGGGTCGCAGCGGAGTTCGGTGCGGGTGTGGACGGTGGTGTCCCAGCCGGCGGCGGGGCGTTCGAGGCGGACGGTGCGGTCGGTGCGGGCGCGGGCGCTGAGGGGGGTGGCGGTGAGGACGCGGTAGGCGGTGACGGTCTGTTCGGTGCGGACCAGGCCGTCCGGGTGGGTGCGGGTGCCGTCGGCGGCGGGGGAGAGTTCGGTGCGCCATTCGCGGCGGCCGACGTCGTGGACGGCGAGGCGCTCGGGGTGGGCGGTGAGCGGTTCGGTGAGCTGGAGCGGGGGCGGGAGGGGGAGGGTGGGGGAGCGGAAGATGATGTCGTCGCCGTGGGGGGTGGGGCGACGGACCGGGAGGGTGAGGGTGGAGCGGGAGGGGTCGAGGGCGAAGCCGGACGGTTCGGGGCCGGGCCAGATCCACGGCCAGTAGGTGCAGGAGAGCGCGAGCCGCAGGCGGTGGCCGGTCGGGACGGTGGCGCCGGTCGGGGCGAACTCCACGGTGGTGTCGGCCTGGGCGGTGAGGGCGCGGACGCCGCGGGTGAGCAGCGTCGACGTGCCGTCCGGGGCGACGGCGCACAGGCGGGCGGCGATCAGGGCGGGGCCGGTGCCCGGGTTCAGGCGCAGGGCGAGCGACGGGGCGCCGAGCAGGTCCAGGGGCTCGGGCAGCGGCCGGGAGTCGAAGGAGACCGAGCGGCCGTCCTCCTCGCGCTGGTCGGGCGGCTGGTCGGCGGGGCGGCCGAGCGGGACGTGGGCGCCGGCGTCGAGGCCGGTGTGCTGGGGCGAGCGGACGTGCACCCAGCGGTCCTCGGAGGCGGTGCCGGCGGTGCTCAGCGGGCCGTCGAGGCCGTAGTGGACCTCGCGGACCCCGGGGGAGGGCCAGGGGTCGTCGCCGCACCAGTGGTCGGTGCGCCAGCTGCGCAGGGCGGGGGCGTCGAGGGCGCCGGCGTCGATGTCGCGCAGCCAGTGGTCGTACCAGCGCAGGGCCTCGGGGAGGACCTCGTCGGGCAGGCCGTGCGGCCAGGGGCCGAGGACGGCGCGGACGGGGACCGCGGCGGTGCCGGCGGCGAGGGCGAGGACGGCGCCGGCGGACGGGTCCGACCAGCCGCCGACGGCGAGGGTGGGGACGGCGGCGGGGCCGGCGGGCGGCGGGTCGGCGGTGAGCCAGTCGGCGAGCGGCGGTTCGAGGGCGTCCAGCCGGGCCAGCCACATCGCCCGCCACTCGTCGCCGACGTACCGGGGGTCCGGCGGGCGGGCCGCGTCGGCGATGCGGTCGGTGGCGCGGGTGTGGCCGCCGGCGGCGAGGACGGCGCCGCCGAGGCGGTGCGGGCCGTCGGGGCAGACGACGACCGCCGCGTGCACGGTTTCCGGGGCGAGGGCGGCCAGGCGCAGCGCGGTCTCCCCGGCGGCGCCGGTGCCGAGCAGGCCGACCCGGCCGCTGCACCAGGGCCGGGCGGCGAGCCACCGGACGACCTCGGCGCCGTCGGCGGCGAGACCGTCGTGGGAGGACGGGACGCCGCCGGAGTTGCCGTGGCCGCGGGCGTCGACCCGGATGGCGGCGTGGCCGTGGCCGGCGATCCAGGGGTGGCGGCGGGCGTCGTCGGTGGCGGTCCAGTCGGTGAGGCGGTCGGTGGAGTACTCCAGGACCACGGGGACGGGCTCGTCGGTCACCGGGCGCCAGAGGCGGGCGCACAGCCCGGTGCCGTCGGGGAGGGGGACGCGCAGGTCCTCGCGGGTGGTGCGGTAGGGGTACGAGGGCATGGCCGCTCCATCGGGTCCCGGTCGTCGGTGCGGATCACTGCGGTTGTGCGGGTCACTGCGGTCGGAGCAGGTGGCGCGACATCGGTGGCCGCGGATCATTCCGACAGTAGGGGAGGAAGCGGGCGCGCGCCCGGCGAAGGGCCGCCGGGCGCGGGGTGGGAGACGGGGGTGTCAGGCCCCGCTCAGCCAGGCGGTGGCGTTGAGGGCGAGGGCGGCGTCGGTGCCGGCCGGGTCGTTCCAGCCGTCGTGCAGGTTGTTGTGCGGCTGCCCGGTGCCGTCCTCGGGCGGTGAGCTGTCGCCCCAGGCGGCGATCCGGCCGTCGCCGAAGGTGCTGGTGACGAAGAAGGCGCCGGTGTTCCCGGAGAAGCCGGGCCGGTAGACGATGCCCTTGACCTCAGGGTTGTGGGCCGGATCGAGGGTGAAGGTGGTCCCGGCGCGGATGATCGAGCCGGTGACGGTGCCGAACGGGCCGTTCAGCACCGGGTCGGCCGGGTCGTCGACGGCGCGCGGGTTCTCGTTGGCGATGTTCGCGAGGTCGACGCTGAACCCGAAGGGGTCGGTGTTGTCGACGCCGTTGTTCGTGAACAGGTCGTTGATGATCGCGGGCGAGTCGATGCCGTCGTTGTTCCGGTCGCTCATGGTGTGGTCGACGATCACGAACAGCCCTCCGCCCTCCTCGACGAAGTGCATCAGCGCGGCCTTCTCGCTCTCCGAGAATCTGATGTTCGGTTCGGGGATCACGACGGTGTCGAAGTTGGCGAGGTCCAGCGGGGCACTGGTGCCGAAGGTGAACGTGCCGCCGGGCGGCAGGGTCTTCAGGCTGTACTCGCCGGTCTGCTGGAGGGCGATGCCCCAGGAGGACAGGGCGCCGGTCCAGTTCTTGTCGGTGGTGGGGGCGGCGTTCTGGGCGAGCGGGTCGGGCTGGGCGGTGGAGACGATCCAGTCGGCGTTGCCGGCGGTCTCGGCCTTGCTGTTGTCGAACAGCACCCGGTGGGTCGTGGCGGCCGAGGCGGCGGGCGAGAGGGGGGCGCTGGGCGCCGTGAGGCCGACGGTGACTAAGGCCGCTGCGAGCAGTGCGGCGGCCGTGCGCAGGCGGGACATGAGCGGGTACCTCCCGGGGACGAGCGCGCGGGAGGTGAGGCCGGTACTCCCATCATCCTCCCGTTCGTCCGCCACCTGGTGACCGGTTCGTAATTGCACATGACTTGCAGCTGGTCGCGAGCAGAAGGAAGGATGGCCCAGCTCCGAGGGCCGGAAGACCGGCCGGAGGACCTCCCGGAGGACCTCCCGGAGCCCCGACGGCCTCATGAAAGGACCCCCGATGACCGGCCCCCGCTGGCGCGACCGGCTCACCCGTGAGGAGTGGATCCGCCTCGCAGGCATGGGCGGCTTCATCCTCGCCCTGCACGTGATCGGCTGGTTCACCCTGCTCGCGCTCGTCGTGCCCGAGCACTACGACGTCGGCGGCCAGGTCTTCGGCGCCGGCATGGGTCTCACCGCGTACACCCTCGGCATGCGGCACGCCTTCGACGCCGACCACATCGCGGCCATCGACAACACCACCCGCAAGCTGATGGGCCAGGGCAAGCGGCCGCTGTCGGTCGGCTTCTGGTTCTCGCTCGGCCACTCGTCCATCGTCTTCGGCCTCTGCGCGCTGCTCGCCTTCGGCATCCGCTCGCTGGCCGGCCAGATCGAGTCGGACGACTCCACCCTGCACGAGACCACCGGCCTGATCGGCGTCACCGTCTCCGGCACCTTCCTGCTCGCCCTCGGCCTGATCAACCTGGGCGCGTTCAACGGCATCCTCAAGGTGTTCCGCCGGATGCGCGAGGGCGAGTTCGACGAGGCGGAGCTGGAGGCGCAGCTGGAGAAGCGCGGCTTCATGAACCGCATCCTCGGCCGGGTCACCAAGGCCGTCACCAAGCCCTGGCACATGTACCCGGTCGGCCTGCTGTTCGGCCTGGGCTTCGACACCGCCACCGAGGTGTCGCTGCTGGTGCTGGCCGGCGGGGCGGCGGCGTTCCAGCTGCCCTGGTACGCGCTGCTGGTGCTGCCGGTCCTGTTCGCCGCCGGCATGAGCCTGCTGGACACCATCGACGGCTCGTTCATGAACTTCGCCTACGAGTGGGCGTTCTCCAAGCCGGTCCGCAAGATCTACTACAACCTGACCGTCACCGGCCTGTCGGTGCTGGTCGCCCTGGTCATCGGCTCGATCGAGCTGATCGGGCTGCTCGGCGAGAAGCTGGACGTCACCAGCGGGCCGGTCGCCTGGATCGGCGGGCTCGACCTCGACCTGGTCGGCTACGCCATCGTCGGCCTCTTCGTGCTGACCTGGGCGGCGGCGATCGCCTACTGGAGGTTCGGCAACGTCGAGGAGAAGTGGTCGGCCGGGCTCACCGCCCCGGCGGCCGAGAAGGCCGAGAAGGCCGAGAAGGCCGAGTAGACCGAGTAGGCCGGGTAGCGAGCGGCCCGGACGCAGAAACCGGCCGGGCCCCGGGGGACAACCCCCGGGGCCCGGCCTCACCTGTCCTGGATCAGTGGATCAGTGGACCAGCGGCTCAGTACCGCGGGTTCACCCGGTAGATCGGACGGTCCGGCACCCACCAGTGGCTGGAGCGCCAGATCCCGAAGGTGAAGATCACCCCGTGGCTGCCGCGCTTGTTGGCCGCCTTGAGGAACTGCTTGCCGATCTTCTTCATCAGGTAGGACAGCGCCCAGAGGACGTAGCCGGCGGCCCGGGCGACGACGTGCGGCAGCTTCCGCAGGATCTTCGAGATGCCCTTGGCGATCATGCCGGACGCGTACAGCAGGCTGCCGATGGTGTTGCCCTCGGAGCGGCTGAAGTAGGCGGTCCACTTCTTGCGCCAGGACATACCGGTCAGGTCGTCCATGGTGATCGGGTCGACCGGGTAGCCGTAGGCGTTCGGCGAGCCCTCCAGGACCGGGTCGGTCTGCAGGAACCGGCCGGTGGCCGAGTCGTACAGGCGCACGCCCATCAGGGTGAGGCCGGAGAGGCTGTCGGCCTCGCGCTGCGCCCCGCCGAGCCAGCCGTACGCGGTCGAGCCGGTGGCGTCGACGACGTTGCCGTACTCGTCGTAGTGGTAGACCGCGAGGTCCTGGGTGCCGTCCGGGGACATCTGGACGGACACGTCGCCGTGCAGGTTGGTCAGCAGCAGGACCGCGCCGCCGTCGGTGCCGGTGGCCGCCGTGAGCTGGCCGGTCAGGTCCAGCACGCTGCGGGTCAGCTTGCCGGCCGCGTCCTTGGACCAGGACGGGCTGTCGTTGCCGCCGTCGAAGTGCTTGGTCTCCTGCGCGGTGACGGCCCAGGTGCCGTCGGCGCCCTTGGTCTCCGTGGTGCTCACCGCGAGGCGGCCGGAGGCGTCCAGGTCCCAGGTCCGGCGGGTGTCGCCGAGGGTCTCGGTGCGGACCAGGTCGTTGGTGTAGTAGCCGAGCTGGGTGCCCTTGGGCAGGGCGGTGGCGCGGCCGAAGGCGTCGTAGACGTAGCCGGTGTCGGTGAGGCGGTCGGCGGTGTCGTAGGCGTGGTTCTCGGCCTTGGTGACGGCGTCCGCGGTGGCCGGGTCGCAGTCGTCGGTGACGCTGGTGCGGTTGGTCCGGTTGCTGCTCCTGTCGAACGCGTAGGTCCGGGTGGCGCAGTCCAGGCCGGTGCTGTCGGTGGCCTTGGTGAGGCGGCCGGTGGCGTCGTAGGAGTAGCTGCTGGTGGTGCTGGTGCCGTCGCTCTGGGTGCGGCCCGCCTGCTGTCCGTGGACGGTGTAGTCGGCGGTGTCGGCCAGCAGGACGGTGCCCGCCTGGTTGGTGTAGGTCTTGCCGGTCTGGATGCCCCGGCTGTCGTAGGTGCTGGTCAGGGTGTTGCCACCGGGCATGGTCTGGGAGACCAGTCGGCCCTCGACGTCGTAGGAGGCGGTGAAGGTGCCCGCGACCGAGTCGGTCAGCGAGGTGGGCAGGCCGCGCGGGTCCTTGGCGGTGTCGTAGCCGTAGGTGACGGTGGACGGCACCGAGTCGGACTTCTTCACCGGGCGGTCGAGCTTGTCGTACTCGGTGGTGGTGACGCTGCCGGCGCCGTCGTCGTAGGAGACCTGGCGGCCGAGCCTGTCGTAGCCCTGCGTGATGGTGGTCCTGCCGTTGTTGATACTGGCCAGCTCACCGTTGGCCGCGTCGTAGCCGAGGACCGTGTCGGAGACCGCGGTGCCGGTGCCACCGGTGACCGAGATCTTCACCGGCCGGCCGGCCGCGTCGTAGCTGCGGGTGGTGGTGCGGGTGACGCCGTTGGCGGTCTCGGTCTGGATCGAGACGTTGCCCCAGCGGTCGTACTGCAGGGTCTTCGTCGGCAGCTGGAGCGGGTTGGCGCCGCCGCCGGCGATCTGCGCGGCCGGGGCGATCGAGCAGACCAGGTCGGCCCACTCGGGGCGGCCGGCGCACGGGCCGGTGCCGGTGCCGGTGTAGTAGGTGGTCACCGTGGTGGCCGCGTCGGAGCCGGTGGAGTTCGGACGGCTCTGCGAGGTCACCCGGCCGCTGGCGTCGTAGCCGGTGCCGGTGGTGATCTTCAGGCCGGCCGGGTCCTGGACGGCCTTGACGGGCAGGCCCTGGGCCCAGTCGTAGCCGGTGGCGGTGGTGCGGGTGTCGGCGTCGGCCGCGTAGCCGTCGATCCGGGCGCCGATCGTCACCGAGGTGGTCAGGTCGCTGACCGCGGCGGTGGCCGGGCGGCCCTCGTCGTAGGCGTTGACGGTGTGGGCGCGGGCCGCGACCTCGGCGCCGGCGGAGAGCGCCGGGGAGGTGCCGGAGGCGGCGACGTCGTTCTCCAGGGTGACCAGCTGCAGCGGGTCGTACTGCTCCACCAGGCGCTTGCCGTCGGCCGAGTAGACCGAGGTGGAGGAGAGCACCTGGGCGCGGTCGGCCGTCGAGCGGCCGGCGATGCCGAGGGCGCGCAGCTTGTTCAGGTCGCCGCCGGTGGTGGCCAGCGCGAGGATGCGGTTCTCCGCGGAGAGGGTCCGCACCGGGCTGCCGAAGGCGTTGTACTCGGTGGTGGTGATGCCGCCGCCGGGGGTGGCGGTGTTGACCTCGCGGCCGGAGGCGTTGGTGTACGTCACCGAGGCGCGGTTGTAGCCGGCGGTGCCGAGCGCCTTGCCGTCGTGGGTGGCCGGGACGGCGTCGGGCGGCAGGACGGCGGTGGCGTCGGTCGGGGCGTCGGTCTGGCCCCAGGCCGCGACGTCGGACGGCGCCAGCGGGTACGGCGCGTTGGCGCCGCTCAGCGGGACGTCGTAGACGACCGAGGTGGTGGCGGTGCCGTCGGTGACGTCCTTGCTGCCCTGCTTGAGGGTGGGACGGGAGGCCGCGAGCAGCATGCCCTCGCCGGCGGTGGCGGCGTTGCCGGCCTTGCCGTACTCCAGGGTCCACGGCAGCTCGCCGGGGTCGGTCACCGTGGTGACCCGGCCGGCCGTGTCGTAGGCGTACGCGGTCTTCAGCACCGGGCTGATCCGCGGGTCCCAGACCTCGCGCAGCCGGCCCTGCTCGTCGTAGGCGTACTGCGAGACGACGACGGGGGTGGCGGTGGCGGCGCCGGGGTCGGTGGACCAGAGGCGGATCTGCTTGACCTGGCCGGTCACGTCGCCCGGAGCGGCGGTGGTGGCGGTGGTGGCGTCGGCGTAGACGTACTCCAGCACCCGGCAGCCGGCCGTGGACGGCACGGCGGCGCAGTTGACGGAGGCGGTCGCCGAGCTGGGCGCGACCACGTACTTCGGGCGGGCCAGGGTCTTGCCGCCGGAGACGACCTTCTCCGAGACCACCGAGGTGGTGGTGTTGTCGCTGGGCAGCGAGGAGCCGGAGGCCTGCCAGGTGGTGGCGGCCGGGTCGACCTTGGCGAAGGTGACCGTGATGCCCTCGGTGTCCTTCAGGGTGAAGGCGCCGGTGAACGCACCGGTCAGGGTGAGGTTCTCGGCACCCGGCTCGGGCTTCCAGCCGCCGGCGCCGGTGGCGGTGAAGCCGACCTCGGAGCCGTCCGCGGAGACCACCGAGAGGGAGGTCGCCGAGGTCTGGCGGACGTAGGAGTAGTCGGCGTCGGTGATCTCGGCCGTGGTGCCGGAGCTCCACTGCGGGCCGAAGATCGCCGCCTGGCCCTCCTGGGCCGAGCCGTTGGCCGGCCGGCGGGAGGAGAAGGAGCGCTCGGCGTGCAGGCCGAAGGCCTCGGCGTCGGTCTCGGACAGGGTGAGGTCACCGGTGAGGGTGTTCACCGAGCCCGGGCCGACCTTGGTCTCCGGGGCGGTGCCCGCGTTGCGGTCCACCGTGATGGTGTTGGGCTCGGTGGCGTCGGTGGCGGAGCCGTCGGTGAAGACCGCGCGCACGTCGACCGGGCCGTTCTCGGCCAGGGTGTCGGTGATGTTCCAGGTCAGCGGCGCCGGCTTGCCGCCGGGGGCGGCGAACGGCCAGGCGGGCACCGGCTGGCCGGCGGTGGTGGAGACGTTGGCGACCGGGACGTCCTTCCAGGCGTCCGTCTCACCGCGGCGGTACTGGTAGCGCACACCGGTGTAGGTGCTGTTGCCCTCGGCCTGCAGCGAGGTGCGGCGGGCCGGGCGCTCGCCCGCGCCGGGGGCGACCAGGGCGGAGCCCTTGCCGGCGTAGAAGGCGTACGTCCTGTCGGCGGAGACGTTGCCCGCGGCGTCCCGGCTGTGCGCGGTGACGGTGTGGGCGCCCGCCTTGAAGGTGAGCTTGGCGGTGACCGGCGTGCCGGTGGTGGCCGCGGTGACCCAGGCGCCGCCGTCCAGCTTGTACTGGATGTCCTTCACGTCGCCGGTCGGCGGGGTGAAGGTGAAGTTGCCGCTGTAGTTGCCGCTCGCGTCCGGGGTGCCCGTCCACTGGCCGGCCGGGAAGTCGGCGGAGCCGATGGTGGTCGCGCCCGGCGCGACGGTGTCGACGGTGAAGGTGCGGAAGCCGGACCAGGCGCTGTTGACGGTGCCGTCCCCGGAGCGGGAGCGCCACTTGTAGGCGCCGGGCGCCAGCGCGGTGGTCGGCGTCCAGGCGAAGGTCGAGCCGGAGGCGGCCCAGGCGCTATGGCCGGACTGCAGGGCGGCGGTGCCGTTGGCGGCCCAGATCTCGAAGTCCAGGACGACGTTGCCGCCGTCCGGGTCGGTCGCCTTGGCCGACAGGGTCGGCGTGGCGTCGCCGGTGACCGCGGCGTTGGCCGGGCTCAGCAGGGTGGAGACGGCCGGCGGGGTGTTGTAGGTGACCGAGAGGTACGGGGTGTTGGCGGAGGCGTTGCCGGAGTTGAACTTCTTCCAGCCGTACGGGTCGCTCTCGTCGGTGGCCCGGATGCCCAGGGTGTTGTTGGCGTTGCCGTTCGCCGCCCAGGCCTTGACCAGGGCGGTGATGTCCTGGTTGACCCAGCCGTCGTTGCAGGAGCTGGAGAAGCCCTTGGTGGTGGTGGACGAGGCCCACTTCTTGTTCCAGCCGGGCTGCGCCGTCCAGCGGGAGGCGGTGGTGGCGGTGCCGGTGTCCCAGACCTCCCAGCTCTTCGCCGTGCAGGACCAGCTGTGGAAGTTCCACAGGTTGAGCTTGCCGCTGGTGATCTGCTTCCCGCTGATCTTGGACATCGGGAACTGCAGGAAGGAGCGCGCCACCTGGCCGGAGCCGTTGTTGCCCAGCTTCAGCTCGGTCTGCCCGGAGACGTCGGTGCCGTAGCCCTGCTGGACGAAGGTGTCGAAGCCGACGCCGATGTTGACCGCCGGGTCGACGGTGACCGGGTACCGGGTCTTCGGGTCGTTGAGGAACGCCGCGTCCGGGGTGAGCGTGAGGTCGACGGCGTCGCCGTTCTGGGTGACCTTCAGGCCGACCGGGGCGGTGTGGGTGTGCTCGCCGCTGCGCTCGTCGACCTGCGCGTCCCACATCACCGGGGCGGGCAGCTGGCCCTTCTCCTCGCCGGTCTTCGGGTCGAGGAAGGAGACCGAGTTGTCCGCGTTGTGGCGGGCCTGGAGGCCCGCCGCGTCCAGCGTCATCGTGACGGTGCCGTTGGCGCCGACCGCGGAGCGGTCCTTGAGCTCCAGGAACTGCTCGAAGCCGGTCCGGGTGGACTCGATGATCAGGTCGGTCGCGGTGAGCGCGTCCTGGTACCGGGCCTTGGTGCCGTCGATGACGGGGGCCGGAAGGGTGCCGCGCCAGGACAGCGACATGCTGGTGCCGTCGCCGTTGTCCAGCGAGACCAGCGGGACGGACGGGGCCCGCTGGTCGCCGGCCGGGGCGCCGGCCGCCTTGAACTTCGACGCGGCGGGCGGCGGGGTGGCGCCGGCCAGGGTGAGGCCGAGCGGGTGGCCCTTGGCCTTGACCGAGCCGTCGGCCTGCTGGGCCAGGGTCACGTCGATCGGCTGGAGCCGGCCGTCCCTGTCCTTGTAGCGGACCGGGCCGGTGGCCATGTCCAGGGTGGTGGTGCCGTCCGGGTTGATCCAGGTGGTGGTGGACTCGGTGCGCTCGTCGACCACCTCGATCCGGCGGTTCTCCAGCCGGGCCTTGAGGTGGGCGGTGGCGATGTCCTTGGCCTCGGCGGCGCCGAGCGCCCGGTCGGCCTTGGGGGCCGGGGAGGCGGGGGTGACGGCGACGGCCTGACCGGTCGTCATGATGACGGCGGCGGCCTCGGCGGCGAGCACCACGGCGAGGGCGACCGCGGTGTTGCGCAGCACGCCGTTGCGGCGGCGTGAGGCGGGGGCGGCGGGCACGGTGCCCCCGGCGCGGGGCCGGGGTGGTGTGCCGGTCGGGTGGGACATGAGACTCCTCGACGGTCTTGAGTGAGGGGGAACGACGGCGGCGCGCGTCGGCCCGGGGGCACGGCTGCGCCGGCCCGGGTGGACCGGGCCCGGCGCAGGCCCATACGGGCATGCGCATGTCAGTGGCGAAGTGGCCGTGGGCATGAATCGGCCAAATTTGCGAGAGAAGGCAACCGTCCGAAAGCGGACGGAAGGTCAGGAGACGGCCGGTGGAGGGCCTTGCGGCCTACCGTGGAGCCGCCACCGCGTAGCGGCACGCGGGACCCTCCGCCAGGGCCCGGTCGAGCAGGGCGTACGCCCGGAGCTCGGCCGCCTCCCGGTGGGGTGCCCGGACGTACAGCACCAGGCCGACGCCTCCCGGGACGGAGCGGGCGCGCACGTGCTCCAGGCCGTCGCCCGGAACCGCGCGTGCCCACAGGGCTCCCTGGACGTCGGCGGCCCCGGCCTCGCCCGTCGGCGTGGCCGAGACGTCCAGGAGGTTCAGATGGACGGCGAACATCGGACGGTCAGTCCCAGCCGATGATTCGGGCGTCCGGCCCGTCCCAGCCGATCCCCGGCCCGTCCCAGCCGATGCCGGGCGTGTCCCAGCCGATGCCGGGCGTGTCCCAGCCGATCACCGTCCCGCCGGTGGGCGCGGCGACGGCGAGGGTGGCGGCGGCCGGGGCGGACCGCGGGGCGGCGAGGGCGGGGGCGGCGACGGTGGCGAGAGTGAGTGCGAGGGCGGCGACGGCGAGCAGCCGGACGGGCTTCGGCACGGCGGGTCCTGTTCTGTGCAGGGCGGTTCAGGGCGGATGGGCGGTGCGTGGTGCGTGGTGCGGTGCGCGGCGCAGAATGAATACTCCCGGCGCCGGCCCCGCGGGGGGAGGGTGCTCGACGGGCAGCATCCGGCCTGGCAGCATGCTGCAAGCCCGGGGCACCGGCCGGGGGGTGGCGCGGTTCGTCCGGGCCGTTCACAGAACAGACCGGATGGTCCGATTCTGCTCGGGTGACTGGATCGCACCTTGTGGGAGCCGATCACCGGCGCAAGGATCGGGATCCGGTGGGTCGGACCGAAACCTTTTCTGTGGGGCGATGCTGTGACGATCAGGGGTCGTTGACGTGCTGGAACTGCTGGGCCTGGACGCCACCGCGGAAGCCGTGTACCGCGAGATGCTCGCGGACCCGGAGGGCGGAGTGGCCGAACTCTGTGAACGTCTCGAAGTCTCCGAAGTCGTCGTCCGGGCCGCCCTGGACCGCCTCGCCGACCTGACCCTGCTGCGGGCCTCCCGGGAACGTCCGGGCGCCCTGTGGCCGGTCAGCCCGGAGCGCGGGCTGGAGCTTCTGCTGCGCCGTCAGGAAGAGGAACTCGCACGCAGGCAGCAGGAGTTGGCGGTCTCCAAGGCCGCCGTGGCGCGGGCCGTCGCGGAGTACGCCACGCTGCGCTCGGCCACCCTGGTGGACGGCGGCGAGCGGCTGGTCGGCCTGGACGCCATCCAGTCCAAGCTGGAGGTGCTGACCGCCCGGCTGGCCACCGAGTGCCTGGGCGTGATGCCCGGCGGTGCGCAGTCCGCGGCCAGCCTGGCCGCCTCCCGGCCGCTGGACGAGGACGCCCTGCGGCGCGGCATCAGCCTGCGCACCATCTACCAGGACAGCGTCCGCAACGACCCGGAGACCTTCGCCTACACGCAGTGGATGACCGGCCTCGGCGGCCGGGTGCGCACCGCCCCGGTGCTGCCACCGCGGATGCTGGTCTTCGACGGGACCACCGCCGTGGTGCCGATCGACCCGGAGAACACCCGGGCCGGCGCGCTGTGCACCGAGGAGCCGGGGATCGTCGCCTCGCTGGTCGCGCTGTTCGAGCAGACCTGGGAGACCGCCCTGCCGCTCGGCGGGGACCCCCGCCCCGAGGACGCCGCCACCGGCCTGAGCCCCGGCGAGCGCGAGCTGCTGCGGCTGCTGTCCACCGGGCTGACCGACGACGCGGCGGCCAAGCGGCTGGGCGTCTCGGTGCGTACGGTGCGCCGGCAGATGGCGGCCCTGATGGAGCGTCTGGAGGCGGCGAGCCGCTTCGAGGCGGGCCTGAAGGCGGCTCAGCGCGGCTGGCTGTAGCGGCCGTCACAGTCTCGGGGTAACGATCCGCCGACCGCCGCGACGGTCGCCGCCCCGCTCCGGGCCGATGGCCGTGCCGATGGCCGTAACGATTGTCGGACGTAGCGGAGAAGTTCACTTCCGGGCTCTTGTCCGGTCATTTTCTACGCGCGTATCTTTGGGCGCTGCGGGGGGCGGGTTCCCGGCTTCCGCACGGCTTTCTACGCGGGTAGCGGGGCAGTGCGCGCGGTGCGCCCGGCCGACCGACCCTCACCCACAGCTAGGAGTCCCGTTCCGGTGACCACCCCCACTGCTCCCCGCCCGCGCTCCCGGCGCGCCCTGCTGCGCGCCGCGGTCGTCCCGGCCGGTCTGGCCGCCTCCCTGGTGCTGGCCCCGCTGCCGGCCGCCGTGGCCGCGCCCTCCGCCGACGCGCTGATCGCCGAGGTCTACGGCGGTGGCGGCAACTCGGGCGCCACGCTGAAGAACGACTTCGTCGAGCTGGCCAACAGGGGCGGTGCCGCCTTCGGCCTGGACGGCTGGAGCGTCCAGTACATATCCGCCGCGCCCGGCCCCAACTCCCAGTGGGGTGTCACCCCGCTGACCGGGTCGATCGCCCCCGGCGGCCGCTACCTGGTCGCCGAGTCGGCCGGCGCCGCGGGCACCGTCGAGCTGCCCACCCCGGACGCGGCCGGCTCGCTGGCGCTCTCCGGCACCAGCGGCACCGTCGCGCTGGTCCGCGGCACCGACCCGCTGACCTGCAAGACCGCCGCCGACTGCGCCGCCGACCCGCGGGTGCGCGACCTCGTCGGCTTCGGCACCGCCGTGGTCCACGAGGGCGCGGCCTCGGTGCCCGGTGCCTCCAACACCGCCTCGGTGGCCCGCATGGCCGGCCTGCCGGACACCGACGAGAACGCGGCCGACCTCGCGGCCGGCGCCCCGACGCCGACCAACAGCCGCGGCGAGGTCGCCGAGGGCTCCACCCCGACCGGCCCGACCGAGCCGGGCACCGTCCGGATCCACGACATCCAGGGCCGCACCCGCCTGGCGGAGCGCACCGGCAAGACCGTCGCGGGCGTGCCCGGCGTCGTCACCGGCGTGCGGACGTACGGCTCCAAGGGCTTCTGGATCCAGGACACCGCCCCGGACGCCGACCCGGCCACCAGCGAGGGCCTGTTCGTCTACACCGGCTCCGCCAACCCGACCGTCAAGGTCGGCGACGCGGTGCTGGTCACCGGCAAGGTGGCGGAGTACTACCCGAACTTCAACGGCGGCTCGCAGTCGCTCACCCAGCTGAGCAACCCGGCCGTCACCGTGGTCTCCTCCGGCAACCCGCTGCCCGCCCCGGTGGTCGTCGACACCCGCAACATCCCCGGCACCTACAGCCCGGCGGCCGGCGCCGACGGCACCGTCAACGGCGTCACCCTGGACCCGGAGAAGTACGCCCTCGACTTCTACGAGTCGCTGGAGGGCATGCTGGTCGAGGTCCGCGACGTGCGGGTGGTCCAGGCCACCGACAAGTACAACGAGCTGTGGGTGGCCGCCGACAAGCAGGACCAGAAGAGCAAGCGCGGCGGCCTGCTCTACGAGTCCTACGCCGAGCCGAACGTCGGCCGGCTGATGGTCCAGCAGCAGGCGCCGGTCTCCCAGCAGCCCTTCCCGGTCGCCAACGTCGGCGACGTGCTGACCGGCACCACCAGCGGCCCGCTGGACTACAACCAGTTCGGCGGCTACACCCTGGTCGCCGGCACCCTCGGCGCGCTCCAGGACAACCACCTCCAGCGCGAGGTCACCGCCCAGGCCGGCGAGCGCGAACTGACCGTCGCCACCTACAACGTGGAGAACCTGGCCGCCACCAACCCCGACGCCAAGTTCGCCGAGCTGGCCGCCGGCGTGGTCACCCACCTGCGCTCGCCCGACATCGTCGCCCTGGAGGAGATCCAGGACAACAACGGCGCCAGGAACGACGGCACGGTGGACGCGGGCCAGACCGTCGCCAGGTTCATCGCGGCGATCAAGGCGGCCGGCGGCCCGGCGTACGACTGGCGCTCGGTCGACCCGCAGGACGGCAAGGACGGCGGTGAGCCCGGCGGCAACATCCGCCAGGTCTTCCTGTTCAACCCGGAGCGGGTCTCCTTCACCGACATCCCCGGCGGCACCGCCACCACCGCCGTGGACGTCGCCGGCACCGGCGCCGCCGCCTCGCTGACCGCCTCGCCCGGCCGGATCGCCCCCGGGGACGCGGCGTGGGCCAACAGCCGCAAGCCGCTGGTCGGGCAGTTCTCCTTCCGCGGCAAGAAGGTCTTCGTCATCGCCAACCACTTCAACAGCAAGGGCGGCGACCAGGGCATCGACAGCCGCTTCCAGGCCCCGACCCGCTCCTCCGAGGTCCAGCGGATCGCCCAGGCCACCGTCGAGCAGGCCTTCGTCGCCAAGCTGCTGGCCGCCGACAAGGAGGCCAAGGTGGTCTCGGTCGGCGACTTCAACGACTACCAGTTCTCGCCCGCGCTGGCCGCGCTCACCAAGGACGGCGTGCTGCGCGACCTGGTGGACGAACTGCCGGAGAAGGAGCAGTACTCGTACGTCTACCAGGGCAACTCGCAGGTGCTGGACCACATCCTGGTCAGCCCGGAGGTCGGGTACGCCAAGTACGACGTGGTGCACATCAACGCCGAGTTCGCCCAGCAGGCGAGCGACCACGACCCGCAGGTGGTCCGCATCAAGCCGTGAGCCCGCCCGGGGCATGACCGAGGGGGCGGTGACCGGGGTCCGGTCACCGCCCCCTCGGGCTTTCGCGGGAGTCGTCGGAGACGCCCTACCGCAGCGCGGCCAGCACGGCGTCCGCCATGACCCGCTCGCCGGTCGCGTTCGGGTGGAAGGGGACGGCCGGGGAGCCGGGCAACGCGCCCTCGATCCAGCGGTCGTCCGAGCAGACGTCGTGCCCGCGGGTCGGGCCCGCGGTGTCCACGTAGGTGGCGCCGACCGCTGCGGCGGTGGACTTCAGCATCGCGTTCAGCCGGTTGAGCACGCCGTGCAGATAGGGGACGTCGCCCGGGGCGAGCGGCTGGCGCAGGACGCAGGAGGCGCCGTCGGCCGGGAGCACCGAGGGGTAGCCGACCAGCAGGACGCGGGCGTTCGGGGCCTTGGCGCGCAGCCTGCGCACGGTGTCGGCGAGCCTCGGCCCGGTGGCGTCGATCCGGTCGGCGAGGTCGTCGGCGCCGTACCGCCAGGACCAGCCGGACCAGTCCCAGTAGCCGTGGTGGTAGACGTCGGTGCACGGGGCGCCGAGCGGGTTGACCACCGCGCCGGCGATGCAGGTGGCGATCACGTCGCCGATCCCGATGTCGCTGTCGCCGAGGTCGTTGCCGCCGATCCCGAGGGTGATGAGGTCGGTGTCCGCGGTCACCGCGTCGATCTGCGGGTCGTTGACCTTCAGGAAGAGGTCGTACTGGGCCTCGGTGACCGACTTGACCTTGGCGGCGGCGCAGGTGACGTCGCGGTAGGCGGCGGCGTTCAGGGCGGCGGCGACCAGGTGGCCGTAGTTGCGGTCGGAGCGCAGGCACAGGCCCGCCGACTGGTTCGGGACGCCGGCGCCGGACGCGTAGGAGTCGCCGAGGGCCACGTAGCGGTGCGGGGCGGGGGTGGCGGCCTGCGCGCCGGTGGCGGTCATCGCCAGGGCGGTGCCGAGCGCGGCGGACGCGAGCAGCAGGGAATTGCGGGCACGGCGGAGCACGGTTCCTCCTGGGGGAGAGAAACGGGTGGGGGAGGGACAGCCGGGCCACAGCTACTACCGACAGGTAAGTTACTGGCAGGTTTCTGTCGCGTCCATGCTGTGCGCGCACATTTCCGGGAATCCGTCGGAATGTTTCACCGGGCGGCCCGGTGGGAATTCCGAATTTCGCTCCACGGTGTAGCGGAGGCAATTCCGAAACGCGGCGGAGCGGAATGCGCGCGACCGTTCACGGCGTGACCGTCACCGTGCGACCCTCGCCGCGCGACCGTCACCGCGGAGCAGCCCGGAGGAGTGCCCGGATGGCCCTGGACGCCGACGTCATCGTCATCGGAGCCGGCCTCGCGGGCCTCGTCGCGACCGCCGAACTCGCCGAGGCCGGGCGGCGGGTGATCCTGCTCGACCAGGAGCCCGCCGCCTCGCTCGGCGGCCAGGCGCACTGGTCCCTCGGCGGCCTCTTCCTGGTCGGCTCGCCCGAGCAGCGCCGGCTGCGGATCCGCGACTCGCACGCCCTCGCCCGGCAGGACTGGCTCGGCACCGCCGGCTTCGACCGGCCGGAGGACGCCTGGGCGCGCCGCTGGGCCGAGGCCTACGTCGACTTCGCCGCGGGTGAGAACCGGGCCTGGCTGCGGGCACTGGGGGTGCGGTTCCTCCCGGTGGTCGGCTGGGCCGAGCGCGGCGGAGCGCTCGCCGACGGCCCCGGCAACTCCGTCCCGCGCTTCCACATCGTCTGGGGCACCGGCCCCGGCCTGCTCGAACCCTTCGTCCGCAGGGTCCGCGCGGCCGTCGCGGCCGGGCTGGTCGACCCGCGCTTCCGGCACCGGGTCACCGGCCTGGCGGCGAGCGCGGGCGCCGTCGACACGGTGACGGGCGAGGTGCTGGTGCCGAGCGGCGCGGCCCGCGGCGAGGCCGCCTCCCGCGAGGTGGCCGGCCGCTTCGAACTGCGCGCGCGGGCCGTGCTCGTCACCTCGGGCGGCATCGGGGGCAACCACGACCTCGTCCGCGCGGCCTGGCCCGCCCGGCTCGGCGCCCCGCCCGGGCGGATGCTCTCCGGCGTGCCCGCGCACGTCGACGGGCTGATGCTCGGCGTCGCCGTTCGGGCCGGGGCCGCCCTGGTCAACGGCGACCGGATGTGGCACTACACCGAGGGCATCGCCAACCGCGACCCCCTCTGGGCCCGGCACGGCATCCGCGTCCTGCCCGGCCCCTCCCCGCTCTGGCTCGACGCCCGCGGCCGCCGGCTGCCCGTCCCGCTGTTCCCCGGCTTCGACACCCTCGGCACCCTGGAGCACATCGGGACCACCGGGTACGACCACACCTGGTTCGTGCTCAACCGGCGGATCATCGAGAAGGAGTTCACCCTCTCCGGCTCCGCGCACAACCCCGACCTCACCGGCCGCTCGCTGCGCGGGGTGCTCCGGCGCCTCCTGCCAGGCGTCCCCGGCCCGGTCCGCGAGCACCTCGACCACGGGCCGGACTTCGTCGTCGCGGGCGACCTGTACGACCTCGCCCGCGCGATGAACGCCAAGGCGCGCGCCCGGCTGATCGACACCGCCGAACTGCGCCGCGTCGTCGAGGCCCGGGACAGCCAGCTCGCCAACCCCTTCGCCAAGGACCTCCAGGTGACCGCCCTGCACGGCGCCCGCCGCTACCTCGGCGACCGGCTGGTCCGCACCGCCGCGCCGCACCGCATCCTCGACCCGGACGCCGCCCCGCTGATCGCCGTCCGGCTGTCCGTCCTCACCCGCAAGTCGCTCGGCGGCCTGCACACCGACCTCTCCGCCCGCGTGCTGCGCCCCGACGGCTCCGTGCTCGACGGCCTCTACGCCGCCGGCGAGGCGGCCGGCTTCGGCGGTGGCGGCGTCCACGGCTACCGCTCCCTGGAGGGCACCTTCCTCGGCGGCTGCCTCTTCTCCGGCCGCGTCGCGGGCCGCGCGGCCGCCGAGGCCACGGCGTAGGGGCCGTCCCCTCAGCCGATGGTGAGGCCGATCCAGAGGAAGAAGACGGTCATCACCGCGAACAGCACGGACGTGTAGGCCAGCAGCGGGACGCCGTCGGCGGCGTGGTGGCCGAGGACGACCATCTTGCCGGGGTGGCGCCGCAGGTGGGCGATCTCGACCTCGTCGCCCGGCTTCAGCCCCGTCGGCCCGCGCAGGGGCATCGAGGTGACCGCCTCCACCGCGGGGCCGTCCGGGACCTCGAAGCGCACCCGGACGGTGTCCTCGGCGGCGTCGCCCTCGCCCACCGGCGTGCTCCGGACGTCGGTCACCCGGGCGCGCAGCCGTGTTCCGTGGCGGCGGATCCGGTACGTCGTCGAGGCGCGTGACCCGGTGCAGTAGGAACCGCAGCCGAGGACCGTCCCGATCGCGAGCGCGAGGAGGTTCACGGCCCGCAGGCTACCGCCGACGGGCCTGCCCGCCCACCGCTGCGGCAGTCAACTGCCGTCCGTTGGCGCGGAGTTCGCCCTTCCTTCGCCGGTGATCCCGAGCCGCAGGTGGTCGACGTGGTACACGGCCTGGTCGAGCAGCGCGGCGACGTGGTCGTCGTGCAGCGAGTAGACCACCGAGCGGCCCCGGCGCTCGCCGACCACCAGGCCGAGGTTGCGCAGCAGGCGCAACTGGTGGGAGCAGGCGGACTGCTCCATGCCGACGGCGTCGGCGAGCTCGGTGGCGGCCCGCGGCCCTTCGCGGAGCTCGGCGAGGATCAGCAGCCGCGACGGGGTGGCGAGGGCCTGGAGCGTGTTCGCCACCTTGGCGGCGTTGGACGCGTCCAGGCGCATCCTCGGCACGACGTTCTCGGCGGCTGCGTGTCCCATGGGGGAATCCTACGGGGCACCGATAGGCGCAGGGAGGGCACTCTAATGTCATATGAACGCATGAAGGTGTGTTCATGTATTCCTGTAAGGTGGCGCCCATGTCCGCCACCACGCTCACCCGGGCGACCGCCCCCGCCCCGCCGGCCCCGCCGTCGCGCCCCCGTCGTACCCGGGTGTTCGCGCTGCCGGAGGCCCGCTGGGCGGCCGGCAGTCTGGCCGCCTTCCTGGCCGCGCTCGCCCTCCAGTTCTGCGGCGCCCCCGGCTGGGCGTCCGCCACCCTGTACGCCGCCGCGTACGCCGCCGGCGGCTGGGAGCCCGCCCTCGCCGGACTGCGCGCGCTGCGCGAACGCACCCTGGACGTGGACCTGCTGATGGTCGTCGCCGCCCTCGGCGCCGCCGCCATCGGCCAGGTGCTGGACGGCGCGCTGCTGATCGTCATCTTCGCGACCAGCGGCGCCCTGGAGGCCCTGGCCACCGCCCGCACCGCCGACTCCGTGCGCGGCCTGCTCGACCTCGCCCCCGCCACCGCCACCCGGCTGCGCGCCGGCCCGGGCGGCCCGGGCGGCGTGGACGGGTCGGACGGGTCGGACGCGGAGGAGAGCGTCCCCACCGCGGAACTCGCCGTCGGCGACACCGTGCTGGTCCGCCCCGGCGAGCGGATCGGCGCCGACGGCCGCGTCCTGGACGGCGCGAGCGACGTCGACCAGGCCACCATCACCGGTGAACCGCTGCCCGCCGCCAAGCGCCCCGGCGACCAGGTGTTCGCGGGCACCCTCAACGGCGCCGGCGTCCTGCGGGTGCGCGTCGAGCGCGACCCCGCCGACACCGTCATCGCCCGGATCGTCGCCATGGTCGAGGAGGCCTCCGAGACCAAGGCCCCCACCCAGCTGTTCGTCGAGAAGATCGAACAGCGCTACGCCGCCGTCCTGGTGGCCGCCACCCTGTTGCTGTTCGCCGTCCCGCTCGCCCTCGGCGCCGGAACGGCCGACGCCCTGCTGCGCGCCATGACCTTCATGATCGTCGCCTCGCCCTGCGCCGTGGTGCTCGCCACCATGCCCCCGCTGCTCTCCGCGATCGCCAACGCCGGACGGCACGGCGTCCTGGTCAAGTCGGCGGTGGTGATGGAACGCCTCGGCCAGGCCGACGCCGTCGCCCTCGACAAGACCGGCACCCTCACCGAGGGCACCCCCCGGGTCACCGAGGTGCACCCGCTCGGCGCCACCACGGCCGGCGAACTGCTGGCGCTCGCCGCCGCCGCCGAACACCCCAGCGAGCACCCGCTGGCCCGCGCCGTGGTCGCCGCCGCCCGCGAGCGCGGCCTCGCCGTGCCGCCCGCCACCGACTTCACCGCCACCCCCGGCGTCGGCGTGCGGGCCGTGGTCGACGGCGCCGTGGTCGCCGTCGGCGCCCCCGGCCCCTACCGCGACCACCCCGCCGTCACCGCCCTGGAGGAGGACGGCCGCACCGCCGTCCTGGTACTGCGTGACGGCGAGCCGGCCGGCGTCCTCGGCCTCGCCGACCGCCCGCGCGCCCAGGCCGCCGGCGCCGTCCGGGCCCTGGCCGCGCTCACCGCCCGCCCGCCCGTGCTGCTCACCGGCGACAACCCGCGCGCCGCCGCCCGGCTGGCCGCCGACGTCGGCCTCACCGACGTCCGGGGCGGCCTGCTGCCGCACGAGAAGGCCGCCGCCGTCCAGGACCTCGCCGCCGCCGGCCGCCGGGTGCTGATGGTCGGCGACGGTGTCAACGACGCCCCCGCGCTGGCCGCCGCCCACACCGGCGTCGCGATGGGCCGGGCCGGCTCGGACCTCGCCCTGGAGACCGCCGACGCCGTCCTCGTCCGCGACGAGCTGGCCGCCGTCCCCGCCGTGGTCGCCCTCTCCCGGCGGGCCCGCCGGCTGGTGGTGCAGAACCTGGTGATTGCGGGGACGGCCATCACCCTCCTGGTGGTCTGGGACCTGGCGGGTACGCTGCCCCTGCCGCTCGGCGTCGCCGGGCACGAGGGCTCCACCGTGATCGTCGGCCTCAACGGCCTGCGGCTGCTGCGCGAACGGGCGTGGCGGCGTGCCCTGGGGAACGAGGAGGGCTGAGGGAGCATGAGTCGTCGCGAACGAGAACGAGCACGCGAACGTGATCGTGAACGTGGAGGTGAGCGGTCCGGCGGGAAAGGCGGTGGGCGCGGCCCGGCGTCCCCGGTCACCGTCACCGTCTGCCGGGGCTGCTGCTGCGGCACCCAGGAGAAGCACCCCGGCGTCGACCACGCCGGCCAGTACGAGCGGCTGCGCGCGGCCGTCGGCGAGGCCGGCCGGGTCCGCGCCGTCAAGTGCCTGGACACCTGCGCGCACTCCAACGTCGTCGTGGTCGGCCCGTCCAGCGAGGGCCGCGCGGCCGGCGGCCGTCCGGTCTGGCTGGGCTGGGTGCTGGCGGACGACATGATCGAGGAGATCGCCGAGTGGGTGCAGGCCGGCGGCCCCGGCCTGGCCGACCCGCCGGGGATGCTCGACCTCCAGCAGATCTCCGTCTCCCGCCGCGTCAGCGCGGGCCTGCCGGGCTGAGCCGCACCCGTTCGGGAAGGACCGGTCAGCGCCTACCATGGCCTGGGTTTCCGACGGGAGGAAGACGATGACCACGGTCTGCCGCATCTGCGCGGGCACCGGCCGCACCGCCGGCCTCAGCTGCCGGACCTGCCAGGGCACCGGCACCACCGAGGTCGGCGGCGGCGGGGGCAACTGCTTCCTCTGCGACGGCACCGGCGTCTACGTCCGCTACCGGGTCGACGCCACCGGGGCCAAGCACGCCTACCGCGACGAGATCTGCCGCACCTGCGACGGCACCGGCAACCGGGCGGCGTCCCCCTGGGACGAAGCGTCCTGAACGCGGCGCGGGCCCGGCCCGCAGGTGACGGTTGGTCTGAGCGGGTACGTCCGCACACCGGTCAGCCTAGCTGAGGGCCCCTCAGGCGGCTGCGCACGGAGAGTTTGCCGGACGCTACGACTATGGCTTCCCTCAACCGACTGTTAGCGCGCGTCCGCCGGAAGGCCGCCGCCCTGGCACTGCCGTGCACCATCGTCTCGGCCCTCGTCCCCGTCCTCGCGCTCGGCCCCGGCGCCGTGTCCGCCGAGGCCGCGACCCTCCCCGGCGGACTGGGGCCCTGCGTCCCCGGCAGCTGTCCCGACCCCTTCCCCCCGATCAACAACGGCCCGTTCGCCGGCCGGGACAACGGGATCAACGTCTTCGTCGGCTCCGACTTCCTGGTCCGCGGCCGGGCCGCCGAGGCCGAGGGCCGCGTCGTCGTCCTCAACGACTTCGACCAGGCCAAGGACGTCGGCTTCAGCTCCATCTACAACATCGGCATCGTCGGCGTCGGCTCCCGGGTCCCCCCGCCGGACGGCGCCGACTTCCTCACCACCGGCGGCGACGTCACCATCGCCGACGGCCAGACCCTGGTGGCCGAGGGCGGTGTCGTCCGCTACGCCGGCACCGTCACCGGCAACGTGACCGGCACCCTCGTCCAGGACCCCAACGCCGTCCAGCCCTACGCCGGCCTGCGCGACCAGCTCTCCGCGGCCTCGGACTGCTACGCCCGGGTCGACGGCGTGCCCCGCACCCCGACCGGCATCGCGGTGAACGCGGGCTTCGAGACCCTGTTCACCGGCGACGGCGTGTCGCCGCTCCAGGTCTTCAACGTCGACTTCGACCTCACCGGCCCCGGTGGCGCCCAGCAGGGCATCGCCTTCGCCAACATCCCGGCGAACGCCACCATCCTGGTCAACATCACCGGCGCGAACCGGACCATCAACACCTTCAGCGGCGACATCAACGACACCGACCCGCTGAACGCCTACCGTGAGCGCCTGCTGTGGAACTTCCCCGACGCCACCACGGTCACCCTGGAGGGCACCGGCCAGTTCCAGGGCAGCTTCCTGATCGGCGAGCAGGCCTCGCAGACCACCGTCACCCTGCCCGGTGTCAACGGCCGCTTCTTCACCACCGGCGGCCTCATCCACACCAGCGCGCCCACCGGTGGCGGCGGTCAGGAGTTCCACGCCTACCCCTTCGACGGCGACCTTCCCGACTGCGCGGTCGTCCCGGTGACGGGCGAGGTGCGGGTTCTCAAGACGGACGCCGTGACGGGTCTGCCGCTGGCGGGTGGTGTGTTCGAGCTGTGGGAGGAGACCAACGGGATTCCGGGTCTCCAGAGCACCGGCGTGAACCCCGACACCCAGGTGGGTACGCAGTGCACCACCGGTGCGGACGGCCTGTGCAGCCAGACGGTGCCGACCGGCACCTACTACTGGCTGGAGACCGCCGCACCGCCGGGCTACCTGCTTCCGCCCAACCCGGTGTTCGGACCGCTGATCCTCACGGACCTGAACGCCCCGGAGGGCGTGCAGGTGACCGCCCCGGACATTCCGGTGCCCGCGTTGACGGGTGAGGTGCGGGTGCTGAAGACCGATGCGGTGACGGGTCTGCCGTTGGCCGGTGGTGTGTTCGAGCTGTGGGAGGAGACCAACGGCATTCCCGGTCTCCAGACCACGGGCGTGAACCCCGACACGCAGGTTGGCGCGTCGTGCACCACCGGTGCGGACGGTCTGTGCGTCCGGACGGTGGACATCGGTGTCTACTACTGGCTGGAGACGGCCGCGCCTCCCGGGTACGTTCTGCCGGCCGATCCGGTGTTCGGTCCGCTGATCCTGACGCCGGCGAATGCGGCCGAGGGTGTGCAGGTGACCGCTCCCGACATGCTGCAGCCGGTGGTGACCGGCGAGGTGCGGGTCCTCAAGACCGATGCGGTGACGGGTCTGCCGCTGGCGGGTGGTGTCTTCGAACTGTGGGAGGAGACCAACGGGATTCCGGGTCTTCAGACCACGGGCGTGAACCCTGACACGCAGGTGGGTGCGTCGTGCACCACTGCTGCGGATGGTCTGTGTGTTCGGACGGTTGAGGTCGGGACGTACTACTGGCTGGAGACCGCTGCACCTCCCGGGTACGTGCTTCCGGCCAACCCGGTGTTCGGTCCGCTGGTGCTGACCCCGGCGAATGCGGCCGAGGGTGTGCAGGTGACGGCCCCCGATGCTCTGCAGCCGGTTGTGACCGGTGAGGTTCGGGTACTGAAGACCGACGCGGTGACGGGTGCTCCGCTCGCGGGTGGTGTGTTCGAGCTGTGGGAGGAGACCAACGGCATCCCCGGTCTCCAGACCACCGGCGTGAACCCTGACACGCAGGTGGGTGCGTCGTGCACCACCGGTGCGGACGGTCTGTGCGTCCGGACGGTTGAGGTCGGTACCTACTACTGGCTGGAGACCGCTGCACCTCCCGGGTACGTGCTTCCGGCCAACCCGGTGTTCGGTCCGCTGGTGCTGACCCCGGCCAACGCCGCCGAGGGCGTGCAGGTAACGGCCCCCGATGCTCTGCAGCCGGTTGTGACCGGTGAGGTTCGGGTGCTCAAGACGGACGCGGTGACGGGTGCTCCGCTCGCGGGTGGTGTGTTCGAACTGTGGGAGGAGACCAACGGCATCCCCGGTCTCCAGACCACCGGCGTGAACCCCGACACCCAGGTGGGTACGTCGTGCACCACCGGTGCGGACGGTCTGTGCGTCCGGACGGTTGAGGTCGGTACCTACTACTGGCTGGAGACCGCTGCACCTCCCGGGTACGTGCTTCCGGCCAACCCGGTGTTCGGTCCGCTGGTGCTGACCCCGGCCAACGCCGCCGAGGGCGTGCAGGTAACGGCTCCCGACATGCCGCAGCCGGTTGTGACCGGTGAGGTCCGGGTGCTCAAGACGAACTCCGAGACCGGCGCCCCGCTGGCCGGCGGTGTGTTCGAACTGTGGGAGGAGACCAACGGCATTCCCGGTCTCCAGACCACCGGCGTGAACCCCGACACCCAGGTGGGTACGTCGTGCACCACCGGTGCGGACGGTCTGTGCGTCCGGACGGTGGAGGTCGGTACCTACTACTGGCTGGAGACCGCTGCGCCTCCCGGATTCGTGCTTCCGGCCAACCCGGTGTTCGGTCCGCTGGTGCTGACCCCGGCCAACGCCGCCGAGGGCGTGCAGGTAACGGCTCCCGACATGCCGCAGCCGGTTGTGACCGGTGAGGTCCGGGTGCTCAAGACGGACGCCGAGACCGGTGCTCCGCTCGCGGGCGGTGTGTTCGAGCTGTGGGAGGAGACCAACGGCATTCCCGGTCTCCAGACCACCGGCGTGAACCCCGACACGCAGGTGGGTGCGTCGTGCACCACGGGTGCGGATGGTCTGTGCGTCCGGACGGTGGAGCTGGGTACCTACTACTGGCTGGAGACGGCTGCGCCTCCCGGGTATGTTCTGCCGGCCAACCCGGTCTTTGGTCCGCTGGTGCTGACGGCCGGTAATGCGGCCCAGGGTGTTCAGGTGACTGCGCCGGACGTTCAGCAGCCGGTGGTGACCGGTGAGGTCCGGGTGCTCAAGACGGACGCCGAGACCGGTGCTCCGCTCGCGGGCGGTGTGTTCGAGTTGTGGGAGGAGACCAACGGCATTCCCGGTCTCCAGACCACCGGCGTGAACCCCGACACGCAGGTGGGTGCGTCGTGCACCACGGGTGCGGATGGTCTGTGCGTCCGGACGGTGGAGCTGGGTACCTACTACTGGCTGGAGACGGCTGCGCCTCCCGGGTATGTTCTGCCGGCCAACCCGGTCTTTGGTCCGCTGGTGCTGACGGCTGGCAATGCGGCCCAGGGTGTTCAGGTGACTGCGCCGGACGTTCAGCAGCCGGTGGTGACCGGTGAGGTCCGGGTGCTCAAGACGGACGCCGAGACCGGTGCTCCGCTCGCGGGCGGTGTGTTCGAGTTGTGGGAGGAGACCAACGGGATTCCGGGTCTTCAGACCACGGGCGTGAACCCCGACACCCAGGTCGGTGGCTCCTGCACCACCGGTGCGGACGGCTTCTGCCGCCGGACGGTGGAGCTGGGCACCTACTACTGGCGCGAGATCGCTGCTCCCCCCGGCTACGACCTGCCGGCCGAGCCCGTCTTCGGGCCGCTGGTGCTGACGGCGGCCAACGCCGCCGAGGGCGTTCAGGTCACCGTCGGCGACTGCCCGTCGCCGAAGCCGCCGGGTGACGGCTCGATCCACCTGACCAAGAAGGACGCCCACTCGGGCAAGCCGGTGGCAGGTGCGGTGTTCGAGCTGTGGCGGGAGACCAACGGCGTCCCCGGTCTGCAGACCGGCGGTGCCAACCCGGACACCCAGGCGGGTGGCTGCACCACCGCCTCCGACGGTGGTTGCGACTTCGACCACCTGTCGGCCGGGCAGTACTACCTGCGGGAGACCGCTGCGCCCGATGGCTACCAGTTCCCGCGTGACCCGGTCACCGGCCCCATCCAGGTGAACGCCGACGACTGCGTCACCGTCGACCTCGTCAACAAGAAGAAGGACGACGACCACGGTGGGTACGGAGACTACGGCGACCACGGCGACTACGGCAGCTACGGCGGGTAGTCGTCTGTACGGATGAATGGATGAACGGACGGACCGTCCGGAGCAGGCCTCCTGCTCCGGACGGTCCGTCCGTTTCGGCTGCGGCGGCGCCCCGCGCGCTCAGCCGAGCACGTGCCGCAGGCCGCCCAGCAGGTGCCCGCGGAAGGCCCGGTCCGTGTACGCCTCGGGCGCGTGGCCGAGGGCGGTGTAGAAGGTCGGCGCGCCGTCGTGCTCCCCGCACCAGGCGAGCGGGTGACGGTCGGCCAGGCCCATTGCCGCCCCGGTGTAGTCGGCCTCGTCGACGGTGAGCAGCACACGGACGCCGTGCTCGCGCGGGTCGGAGCGGAAGTCGTACCACTCGTCGGTCCACTCCCAGCGGGCCGGCAGGTGGGCGGTGGCCGGGTGGTCGGGGTCGGCGACCCGGACCGGTGCGGTCTGGATCGCCGGGTGCCGGTCGAACCTGGCGCCGACCAGCCCCTCGAACCACGGCCACTCGTACGCCGTGCTCGACGCCGCGTGCACGCCGAGCCAGCCGTGACCGGCGGTCAGGTGGGCGCGCAGCGCGTCCTGTCCGGCCTCGTCGAGCACCGGTCCGCCGGTGGAGAGGAACACCACGGCGGCGTAGCGGCGCAGGGTGGCGGGGCGGAAGACGCCCGGGTCCTCGGTGGCGTCGACGGTGAAGCCGTGCCGTTCGCCGAGCTCGCCCAGCGCGCGGGTGCCGTCGACGACGGAGGCGTGCGGGAAGCGGAGGTTGCGACGGTAGATCAGGATCCGTGCCATGGTGGACGATCCTGCCAGTTGCCGTCACCGGGCAGCCGACAGGGGGCCACCCCGGGCAGGACCCGGAGCACGCCTCCTCGCTCATCCGCCGAACCCGCCGGCCGCTTTCCGGGCTTCCGGGCGAGGAGCCCGCAGGGTGAGCTCCTGCGGGGTTTCCCGTGGCGGCGGTGGGGGGGGGTCAGGTCTGGCGGTAGGTGGCGAGGAAGCGGCCGATGCGGTTGATGGCCGTCTCCAGGTCGTCGGCCCGGGGGAGGGTGACGAAGCGGAAGTGGTCGGGGCGGGGCCAGTTGAAGCCGGTGCCCTGGACGACGTGGATCTTCTCGCGGAGCAGGAGGTCCAGGACGAAGCGCTCGTCGTCGACGATGCGGTGGACGGCCGGGTCGAGTTTGGCGAAGGCGTAGAGCGCGCCGCGGGGCTTGACGCAGCTGACGCCGGGGATCTCGTTGAGGGCCCGGTAGGCGACGTCGCGCTGTTCGGCGAGGCGGCCGCTGGGCAGCACCAGGTCGTTGATGGACTGGTGGCCGCCGAGCGCGGCCTGGACGGCGTACTGGGAGGGCACGTTGGGGCACAGCCGCATGCCGGAGAGCATGGTGAGGCCCTCCAGGTAGTCGCCCGCGTGCTGCTTGGGGCCGGAGACGACCAGCCAGCCGCTGCGGAAGCCGGCCACCCGGTAGGACTTGGAGAGGCCGTTGAAGGTGAGGGTGAGCACGTCGTCGGCCAGGGCGGCCAGGCAGTGGTGCTCGGCGCCGTCGTAGAGGATCTTGTCGTAGATCTCGTCGGCCAGCACCATCAGCTGGTGGCGGCGGGCGAGGTCGAGGATGCCCTCCAGCAGTTCCTTCGGGTAGACCGCGCCGGTGGGGTTGTTGGGGTTGATGACCACGATCGCCTTGGTGCGGGCGGTGATCTTCGCGGCGATGTCGTCGAGGTCGGGGAACCAGTCCGCCTCCTCGTCGCAGGCGTAGTGCACCGCCTTGCCGCCGGCCAGCCGGACGACCGCCGTCCACAGCGGGTAGTCGGGCATCGGGACGAGCACCTCGTCGCCGTCGTCCACCAGTGCGGTGACGGCCATCTGGATCAGCTCGGAGACGCCGTTGCCGAGGTAGACGTCGTTGACGGTCACGCCGTCGACGCCGCGCTGCTGGTAGTACTGCACGACCGCGCGGCGGGCGGGCAGGATGCCGCGCGAGTCGCTGTAGCCGTGGGCCCGGGGGAGGTTGCGGATGATGTCCTGGAGGATCTCCTCGGGCGCCTCGAAGCCGAACGTGGCCGGGTTGCCGGTGTTCAGCCGGAGCACGCTGTGCCCGGCCTCCTCCAGCGCGTTGGCCTGATCGACCACCGGGCCGCGGATCTCGTAGCACACGTCATTCAGCTTGCTGGACTGCCGAAACTCCATCTGCGGCCTCCCGACCGTCACCCCGCATCGACCCTGGTCGCTTTGTTCTACCAAGTAGGCACTTGGAAAGTCCAACCTTTTGGCTATGCTGATCCACATGTCACGCCGAAGCTACGACCAGTACTGCGCCGTCGCCCGCGCCCTGGACGCGGTGGGGGAGCGCTGGAGCCTCCTGATCGTCCGTGAACTCCTGGCCGGCCCGCGCCGCTACACCGACCTGCATGCCGACCTGCCCGGCGTCTCCACCGACATCCTCGCCGCGCGGCTCAAGCAGTTGGAGGGCGAGGGCGTCGTCGAGCGCCGCCGGCTCGAACGGCCGGCCAACGCCACCGTCTACGAGCTGACCGCGCGCGGCGCCACGCTGCGGCCGGTCGTCGAGGCGCTCGGCGTCTGGGGGCTCGACGCACTGGGGGAGCAGCGGCCGACCGACGCGGTTCGAACGCATTGGATCACCGGCGCGGTGGAGCAGCAGGTGGGGGAGCCGACGGGTGAGACCGTCGGGGTCTGACCGGGCCTGAGGACACGGCCGGCGGCGCACCCGTGGCTCTTCAGGACCGATTCCCCCGTGACCGGTCGTGGATCCGTAGGGTGGCGCCGCCGACGTGTGGCCCACTCTGCCCGGGGCCGATGAACGGTCGATCGGTGTCCGCTTGCCGTGGCCGTTGATCCCGAGGCCGCCGGGCCCCGCTGCGGTCGGCGCGCGTACGATCGACGGGCCATGGAGAACACGGAGAACACGCCCACCGCCTTCCGCAGTTACGTCGCCGTCGGGGACTCCTTCACCGAGGGCATGTGCGACGACCTGCGGCCCGACGGCCACTTCCGGGGCTGGGCCGACCGCGTCGCCGCCCGGCTCGCCGCCGACCATCCGGCCGGCGGCTTCCGGTACGCCAACCTCGCCGTCCGCGGCAAGCTCATCGGCCAGATCCACGACGAGCAACTGGAGCACGCCGCCGCCATGGGCGCCGAGCTGGTCACCCTGGCCGGCGGGCTCAACGACGTGCTCAGGCCGCGCTGCGACATCGCCCGGATCGAGGAGCTCCTCGGCTCCTCCGCCACCCGGCTGCGCGCCACCGGAGCCACCGTGGTGATGTTCACCAGCACCGACCCGACCCGGCGGATGGCCGGCTCCACCCGGCTGCTCCCGGCGATCCTGCGGATGAAGGCCTTCGTGCACGAGCTCGCCCAGGACCCGGGCATCGCCGTGGTCGACCTCTTCTCCGCGCCCTGCTTCGACGACCGCCGGCTCTGGGCGGAGGACCGGCTGCACCTCTCGCCCGAGGGACACCGCCGGGTCGCCGAGGCCGTCCTGGAGGCGCTCGGGCGCCCCGCCGGCTTCGACTGGCGCGCCCCGCTGGCGACCGCCGCCCCGCCGACCCGCGGCGAGAAGCTGGCCGCCGACGCCCGCTGGGCCCGCACCCACCTCGGCCCGTGGATCGGCCGCCGCCTCACCGGCCGCTCCTCCGGCGACGGCCGCCCGCCCAAGCGCGCGGAGCTGCTGCCGTACGAGGGCTGAGCGCGCCTGCTTCCGCCGGGCGGCGGCCGGCGCGGCGTTCCGTCAGCCGCGGAAGAGGTTGCGGCCCACGTCGGACGGGACCTTGTCCTCGTACGGGGTGGAGTCCGGGCCGGGCACGTGCTCGCCCGGGACCGGCTCGGTGCCCTCCCGGTGCAGCAGGAACACGCCGTCCTCCGACCAGACCGTCCGGTAGCCGTGCGCCAGCAGCAGCTCGATCCGGGCCGCCTGCTCCCCGTCGGTGCGGAACGGGAAGGACCGCTTGTCCGCGCGGATCAGCACGTACTCGCGCCCGCGCGGCGTCTCGTCGACCAGCACCACGTCCGCGCGGGCGGTCAGCCGCGGCGCCGCCTGGTTGTCGGCCTCCACGGAGGCGCCGTCCGGGACCAGCGCCGCGGCGCGCAGCAGCGCCGCCTCGCTCGCCTTCGGCTGCCAGTAGGCCGGCACGAACAGGTTCGCCGCGCCGAGCGGCAGCGCGACCGCGACGGTCACGGCGGCCGCCGCCACGCCGAGCCGCCGGGTCAGCACGCGGTCGTGGTGGCGGCCCAGCACCTCCAGCGCGGCGACCAGCAGGATCGGCCAGAGGAACGCGTCGTAGTGCCGGGCGATCGACCAGTGGTTCGGGTTGCTGGAGAGCACCCGCTCGGCGAGCAGCGGGACGGCCAGCAGCACGGTCGCCGAGCGCAGCGGGAGGAGGAACAGGGTGCCGAAGAGCCAGAGCAGCAGCAGCGGCTTCAGCGGGGCGTCGAAGAACGCCGAGACGAGGAGGGTCGGGTCGGCCAGCACATTGGCGACCGCCGAGCCGCCGTCCTCGCCGAGCGCCTCGTAGTTCCAGTAGTAGCCGGGTACCCCGCCCATCGCCGGGATCAGCTTCGCGATCGCCATCGCCGCGGCGAGCGGGCCGCCGAGCAGCAGGCCGACACCCCAGCGGACCGCCGGGCGGCGCCGCCCGGGGTCCGGCTCCCGGCGTGCGCGCAGCAGCAGCACCAGGCCGTACGCGCCGACCGCCAGGCCCATGTCCTCCTTGGTGCAGCACAGCAGGAGGCCGGCCAGCGCGGACGCCCAGTACTGCCGGGCCATTCCGCGCTCCAGCATCAGCAGCGTCAGCGGCACGGCGAACGCCACCTCGTGGAACCCGCCGCGCGAGGCCACCAGCAGCGGCCAGCCCAGGCCGTAGGCGAGGGCGGCCAGGTCGGCGGCGCGGCGGGCGGTGCGGGGGTCGGCGCCGGCGAAGCAGCGGTCGGCGATCCGGCGGATCAGCGGCACGCCGGCGGCGAAGCAGAGCGCCTGGCCGAGGAGCAGCGAGCGCGGGTCGTCCCAGAGCCAGTAGAGCGGTGCCATCAGCGCGATCACCGGTGAGAAGTGGTCGCCGAGCAGCGAGAAGCCGGGCGGGAACTCGTGGTGGTAGCTCTTCAGCGTCGACACCGGCAGACCGAGGTGCGCGTAGCCGCGCACGCCCTGGTCGAAGATGCCGAGGTCGAAGCCGCCGAGCTGGAGGGTGGTCCACTGCTGGGCCGCGATCGCCAGGCAGACCGCGAAGCAGAGCATGGTGAAGGCGACGGTGCGGGCGCGGGGCGGGAGGCGGAGGGCGTCCGGCCGGCCGTCGGCGGCGGCGGGCCGCGCGGGGCCTTCGGGGCCTTCGGTGTCCGGGTACGGCGCCACGTCGTGCCGGGACATGCCTTGGTTCCTCCGCTGGGTGTTCGCTCCGGTGTTGCTCGTACTCGGCCGACCACACTAACCGACGGCCAGGCGGGGGCTTGTCGGTACGCTCTACAGCTGCACCACCGCACCGCGCCGTCTTCCCGGAGGAACAACAGCATCGTGAGCGTCCCGAGCCTCAACCTCGTCTCCGACTGCGGGAGCTGCTTCGGGCTGTGCTGCGTCGCGCTGCCGTTCGCCGCCGGCACCGACTTCGCCGTGAACAAGGCGGCCGGCAGCGCCTGCCGCAACCTGAAGACGGACTTCACCTGCGGCATCCACGAGCGGCTGCGCGAGAGCGGCTTCCCCGGCTGCACGGTGTACGACTGCTTCGGCGCCGGGCAGCAGGTCTCCCAGGTCACCTTCGGCGGGCGCGGCTGGCGCGAGGCGCCGGAGGACGCGGGCGCGATGTTCGAGGTGTTCCCGGTGGTGCGGCAGCTGCACGAGCTCCTCTGGTACCTCACCGAGGCGCTCACCTTCGAGCCGGCCCGCCCCGTGCACGGGGAACTGCGCCGGGCGCTGGAGGAGACCGGGCGACTGGCCGGCGGCACACCGGAGGAGATCCTGGCGGTCGACGTGCCCGCACACCGGCAGGCGGTCGCCGAGCTGCTGCTCAAGGCGAGCGAGCTGGTCCGGGCCGCCGTCCCGCGCCGCCGCGAGCACCGGGGCGCGGACCTGTTCGGCGCCCGGCTGCGCGGCGCGGACCTGCGCGGGGCCAACCTGCGCGGCGCGCTGCTGGTGGCCGCGGACCTCGCCGGGGCGGACCTGCGGCTCGCCGACCTGGTCGGCGCCGACCTGCGGGACGCCAATCTGGCGGGCGCCGACCTCACCGAGGCACTCTTCCTCACCCAGGCACAGCTCAACGCCGCCCGAGGCGACGCCACCACCCGCCTCCCGTCGGCACTGAAGCGCCCCACCCACTGGCCCGCCACGACCGGCACCACCACCCCGCCCTCCGGCCCCCGCCCCCCGCGCAAGCCCAAGAACAGCACGCGGTCGGGCAAACCCCGCCGCCCCTGACCCACTGCCGGCCGGCTGCCGTGGCCCCGGCCCCGGCCCCGGTGACACAGGGCGGCAGAGGGCCTGGTTGTTGGTGCGTCGCTGGGCGGGGCGGGGCGGGGTTGGGGACACGGAGCCGCTGGTTGCGCTCGGCGAGCCACAGGGGAGACGGGCGAGTCGCAGCGGGTGGGCTCCGGGCCCGGTGACACAGGGCGGCCGTGGGCCTCGCCGCCGCTGATTCGCCAGGCGGGTGGGTGGCGGAGCGTACTGGGCGTGGGCCTGCGTGGGCGGGCAGGTGGATGCGGGCGCCGCGGGCCTCGGGCCGATGGCCGCAGTCCGCGTGTATGGGGGCTCTGGTGTCGTCGAGTCGCCGGGTCGGCCTGTCGGTGGAGCGGCCGTAGCCCGTGTGTGGGCCGAGCGTGACGGGTGGGCATCAGTGCAGCAGGCCCTGGCGCCCTATGGGCGCGCCGCCTGCGTAGGGCTTGCAAGGCGGATTCCGCCGTCGCGGCATAGCCGGGGGCGGGCTGCGTGCGCGGGTAGTGCGTGCCCTGCGGGGTCCGGGGTGGTGCCGGTTCGGGGGCCTCGCGGTCGTTGAGTCGCCCGGCCGGCCCGTCGCGGTGTCGCCGCCGGCCGTCGGTGGAGTGGGTGTGGCCCGCGTGCGGGCCGAGCGTGGTGGACGGGTGGCGGTGAAGCAGGATGCCGGTCGCGGCTGTGGCCGGGTGCCCGCTCGGGTGGGCCTTGCCGTCGCGGGTGCAGAACGGGCGGGTGAGGCTATGGGGCTATGGGGCGGGGGTGGGTGGGTGTCGGCGGAGGAGGGCGCAGGTTGTGCCGGTGAGGAGGAGGAGGGCGACGGCGGTCAGGGCCGTTGGCGAGTCCGCGGGGTGGAGCGGCCAGGCCCATGGGCGGGGGTGGCCGTTCGGGTACCAGCCGGCGGCTGAGCAGAGCAGGGGGGTGGCGGCGAGGGCGGCGGCGGCCGGGCGGTGGCCGATCAGGGGGCGGACGAGCAGGGCGAGGCCGAGGTAGCCGGTGATGTTGCGGGCCAGGACCAGGGCGAGTGCGCCCTGGCCGGCCAGGTAGGCGAGGCCTCCGCAGGTTGTTCCGGCGGCCGCGAGGGCGAGGGCGAGCCCGACGTCGAGGCCGCGCAGGAACCGGACGGCGACGGCTTCGGTCCGCAGGTCGCCCCGGCCCAGCCCGTACAGCAGGAACACCGCCGGGAACAGGGTGATCACGTGCGCGAGGAGGAAGTGCCCGGCCTGCCCGTGCAGTGCCGGTACCGGCAGCTCCCCGTTCCCGAACAGCAGGCCGACGGCGAGGGTTCCGGCGAGGACGGCCGCGAGTACCGGCACCGCGCGCGCCTTGCACCACCAGATCACGGCTCGCCTCCGACGGGGGCCGGGGCCGGGGTTCCGCAGTCGGCGAGGGCGGCCGTGGTGGCGCGGTACCAGTCGAGCTGGGGCCCGTCCGGCAGCCGGAGCAACCGGGTGGCGTGGGCGGCGTCGGCCTCGGTGAAGCGGCCGCCGACGCCGGCCGCCGGGACGGTGGTGCCGTCCGGGCCCGCGCGGGCGGTGAGCCAGGCGGTGAGGGTGCCGAGGGCGGCCGCGGCCGGGTAGGGGTCGCCGCGGCGGGCGCAGTCCGGGGCGCGCGGGAGCAGGCCGCCGACCACGGCGGGGGCGACGTCCTGGGCCCGGGCGTCGGTGGGGACGCCGAGCTTGGCCTCGCCCGGGCCCGGCCGGGCGGCCATGGTGAACGCCTCGGGGACGGTGACACCGTGCCCGGCCAGGGCGTCGGCGACCTTCCGGACCTCGGTGCGGACCGCTGCCGAGCGGGCGCCGCCCAGCTCCGGCCAGAGGCAGACGCGCGGCGGTCCGTCCGCGCAGACCAGGGCGGCGGCGGACCGGGCACGCACCGGTTCGGGGCCGAGGTCGCGGGCGGCCCAGCCGCCCACCGCGACCCCGCCCGCCGTGACCGCCAGCGCGGCGGCGACGGCGAGCGGGGTGCCGCGCTGGCGGATCAGCAGCACGGCGGCCGCGCAGACCGCGCCGGAGAAGGCCAGCGAGGCCGCCACCGCCCGCCCGTCCAGCACCTGGTCCACGGCGCAGCAGTCGGACAGCCCGCCGCCGACCAGGTGCCGCGGCCAGTAGGTGTCGAACGCGGCGGGGTAGGCGTTCAGCACGAAGCTGCTGACCAGCGCGAGCGGGACGGCGACCACCGGTGCCAGCACCCGCCCGACCATCGAGCCGACCAGGGTGTTGGCGAGCAGCAGCCCGGCCCAGACGGCGAGCGGTCCGGGCTGCGGGAGGCCGTTCGCGGTGCTGCCGGCCAGCGCGGTGGTGCCGAGCGCGGCGGCCATGCCGAGCGCGCCCATCACGGCGACCGGCAGCAGCAGCGGTGCGGTGATGGCCGGCGCGGAGCGGACCGGGGAGCGGTCGAACACGCCGCCCCGGTGCAGTCGTCCGCCCTCCCACGCGCCGCAGGCCGCACAGGCCGCGCAGGCGAACGGCAGTGCGAGGCTGGCGTGTCCGGCGGCGGCGAGCCCGTAGCCGGGGGTGACCCAGGCGGTCAGTTCGTCGCCGAGGGCGACCAGGACGAAGCCGAGCAGGAACGGCAGCGCCCGGGTGCCGGCCGAGACCCGTAGCACGGTGCGCAGCAGCATGGTCAGGTCTCCCGTTCGATCAGGCGCGCGTACGCGGCCTCGGCGCTCGGCGGGCCGCTGCCCGCCCCGGGGAGCCGGCCGCCGGCAGCGAGGGCGTGGAACTCCTCGGTGGCGCCCTGGAAGCGGACCCGGCCGCGGTCCAGCACCACCACGTGCCGGTAGGTCTCGGCGAGGTCCTCGGTCTGGTGGGTGGAGACCACGACGTTCACCTCGCCCGTCAACTCCTCGACCAGGGTGCGGAACACCGCGCGCTGGGTGGGGTCGAGCCCGGCCGTGGGCTCGTCCATCAGGATCAGCTCGCTGTGGTGGGCGAGGCAGCCGGCGATGCCCATCCGGCGCAGCTGGCCGCCGGAGAGCTGGTGGCCGGCCCGGTCGGCGAGCCCGGAGAGGCCGACCCGGGCGAGCGCGCCGGCCGAGGCGTGCCAGGCGGCGGTGCGCGACATGCCCTTCAACCAGCCGCAGTACGCGACCTGTTCGCGCACGTTGAGCCCGGGGACGGGGGTGATCTGCTGCGGCAGCCAGGCCACCGCGCGCCGGTAGGCGGCCCGGTCGCCGCCGCCCGCCGCCGGGTTGACGCCGTGCCAGGTGACCAGGCCCCGGTGCGGGTGCACCTGCGAGGCGGCGAGCGCCATGAGGGTGGACTTGCCGGCTCCGTTGGGGCCGAGCAGGACGGTGGCCGGATTGTCGATCCGCAGATCGAGACCGGTGAACAGGGGCGTCTTCCGGCTGTACTGGAAGTCGATGCGGTGGAACTCAAGGGCCATGGCGGGGTCGACGCATTTCGCTCGGGAGGGGTGCGGGGGCGCCGGCGGACGGGGGCGTCCGCCGGAACCACGGCCGGGGCGGGGGCGGCGTGGGGGCGTAGGGGGCGAGGGGGCGGCGTGGACGTGGTCAGTACCGGGTGGTGACGGTGTCCACCCAGAGCTTGGCGCCGCTGCGCACGCCCCCCAGCGTGAAGTAGTAGTCGCCGGAGCTCTGGTCGCCCCAGCCGGAGGTGTCGCAGTGGTTGGAGCGGTGGCCGTAGGCCCTGTCGGGGCCGAAGACGTCCTTGTGGAGCTGGAGGTCGGCGTCCTTGAAGTCGTTGTTGTCGGTCTCGCAGCCCTGGAAGGTGACGGTGGTGACGGCGTCGTCGCGGTCGCTGTCGGCCCAGCGGCGGGATTCCGAGCCGGGTCCCCAGCTGCTGATGTGGGACGTCCAGGAGCCTTCGGCGAGCGCGGGACCGGCGCCGGCGAAGCCGAGCAGCGCGGCGGCCACCAGGGCGCCCCGGACGAATGTGCGGTTGATGCGGCTGGTGCTGCCGGTACGGCGAAAACGGTCGGCGCGGTTCTTTGCGTGCATCTTCCGTCCGATCATTTCGGTGACACCGCCTGGCGGGGCGGGGTCATGCAGGCAAAAGGAAATGAGCGGAGGTCCGACCCGAACGGTCGCGGTCACCCGATCGGCCGAGCCGCCGCGGGAATGACCTTAGCGTGCACGAACAGGCGGCCAGCACTATTTTTTTCGGCCATTCGGCCGCTTGAGGCCGAGGGGCCGGGCCTTGGCAAGGGGCTGATCGACATTCGCCGGAAAATTCCGAGCCACGACCTTTCCGGTCGAATGCCGATCCACCGTGCTCATTTCTGATCTACTCGCCGATAGATTTCTTTTTCATGCGATTGTCGTTCCGATAGGGCGTTGGCCGGTTCTCGTCGTCGCCCGGTTACGCCGTGAGCAGCCGCGCCCGCAGCCGGCCGATCAGCGCCTCGTCGACCCCGACCTTGCCGGTGGCATAGGCGCGCACCGAGCCGTGGGCGGCGGCCAGGTCCGCGAGCGCGAACCGGATCACCGCCTCCGGCGCGCGCCCGAAGGCGGGCCAGCGCAGCGTGCGCCCCGGGTTGCCGGCGCGCCAGTCGGCCACCAGCCTGGCGGTGACCAGTTCGGTGAGCGCGAAGTCGGCGGCCACGTCGTCCTCGCCGACGCCGAGCAGGGTGAGCACCAGCGCGGCGATCAGCCCCGTGCGGTCCTTGCCGGCGGCGCAGTGGAACACCACCGGCCGCTCGGCCCCGGCGATCAGCTCCAGAACGGCGCGGATCTCCGCGGCGCCGTCCTCGGCCACCTCGGCGAACCGGTCCGCCAGGTAGCGCCACGGGTCGAGCTCGGGGTCGATCTCGGCCTGGTCGTACGGTCGGTGCTCGATCGAGAGGTTGTGGTAGGCGACCCCGTCGAGCTCCGGTATCCGCCCGCGGCGCTCGATCTCCCAGGGATACCGCAGGTCGATCACGGTGCCGATGTCCAGCGCCCGGAACCGCTCCAGGTCGGCGGCCGAGGCGAGCCTGCCGAGCGAGGACGACCGGTAGAGCAGTCCCCAGCGCACGGCCCGCCCGTCGGCGGCCGGATAGCCGCCCAGGTCGCGGAAGTTGTACGGACCTTCGAACTCCAGATGACGTGTCATGTTCGCACCCTACTGGCCCCGTTCGCGGCCGCCCTGCCCGGGCTCGGCAGGCCTCGGCGGCCCAGGGGCGTCGCGTCCGGCGGCCGCCGCTCCGCCCGGTGGATCGCCCGCGATTCGGTCGGAGGCGACAAATACACCGAACAGTCGATGTGCACAGGTGACGTGACAACCCATCAGAAGGCGGAGGAATATGGGTCGTGCGCGATGCATCGTTACTCGATCGAAACCCTGAACGTTCCCTGGGAGCCGGTGAGGGGTGAGAGGTTCTCCGTCGAGCCAGAAGGCTTGCACCGTCTTGGCACTCTCTCGACGAGGATTCGATGTCACGACGCTCCACTGTCCTGCCCGCGCCCGCGGGCGGGACGCTTTCGATGTCCATGCGCTGGAAACGCTCCCTTTCGGCCGCCGTGACGCTGGGTCTGCTGGTGCAGACCGGCGTCGCCGTCGAGGCGTTGACCGCGTCGTCGGCGTTCGCCGCGCCGGCTCCGACCGCCCCGCAGGCCACCGCGACTGCCGCACCGGCCGGGGATGCGCCCGATGAGGCTTCCGCCCTGCTGGCGGCCCGACTGCAGGGCCACCGGGTCGAAGTGGTCGGCGCCCGGACCGAGTTCACGACCCTCTGGGCGAACCCCGAGGGCACCCTCACCTCCGAGCGGTCGACCGGCCCGATCCGGATGAAGTCCGGCGGCTCCTGGGTCGCGGTGGACACCACCCTGGCCCGGACGCCGGACGGCAAGGTGGCGCCGAAGGCGCACCCCGGCGGGCTGGTCCTCGACGGCGGCGATGCCGGTGTCACGGTGGGCGACAGCCTGCCGGGAGCCGACGGCGCGCCGCCCGCGGGCGATGCCCCGGCGTCCACCACGACCACGCTCCAGGAGCGTGAACTCGCCGGCTACGGCTCCGGCGACCAGAAGGTGGGCTTCGGCTGGCTGGGCAGGCTGCCCAGGCCGACGCTGGAGGGCGGCAAGGCGACGTACGTCGACGCCCGACCAGGCGTCGACCTCGTGGTGAAGGCGACCCGGACCGGTTTCGAGCAGTTCCTGATCGTGAAGAATCGTTCCGCCGTGAGCCAGGCCGGCACGATGACGATCCCGCTCGACACCACCGGCCTCAACGTCGTGGCGCAGCAGGACGGTTCGGTCCAGCTGGTCGACAAGGCGACCGGCAAGCCGGCCGTGAAGATCCCGGCGCCGGTGATGTGGGACGCGGTGGTGGACCCGGTCTCGCAGGAGCACCTGAACCGGGCGCCGGTGACGATGCAGGTGCGCGGGCAGGGCGCGGACACCGAACTGGTGTTCACTCCGGACGCGGCGTTCCTGGCCGCCCCGAACACCCAGTACCCGGTCACCATCGACCCGGTGGCGACCGTCTTCAGCACGTACGACACCTATGTGCAGAACAACGAGAACTGGGACGCCTCCGGCTCGGAGGACCTCAAGCTGGGCAGCTACAACGGCAGCGTCAAGGCGCGCTCGTACCTGACGATCCCGGGCGTTTCGATCAGCGGCAAGCAGATCTTCGACGCCAGGCTGCACCTGTTCAACTACCACTCCTCCCACTGCACCCCGAAGCAGTGGGAGGTCTGGAACGCGAACGGCGCCGCTTGGTGGACCCGGTGGGGCAACGAGCCCCAGTGGGGCCAGATGTGGACCAGGACGTACGAGACCTACGACGTCGACGGCGGTGACACCCACCAGTGCACCGCCCCGGACGGGTCCGCCTGGACCAACACCGATGTCACGAGCATGGTCCGGCACTTCGCGCAGTTCGGCTCCAACGACTACGGCTTCATGCTGAAGGCGACGGACGAGAACAGCGACCTCTCCTGGAAGCGGTTCGGCTCCGCCGAGAGCGACTACCCGCCGTATCTCTCGGTCACCTACAACTCGACGCCCTCCGCGCCGTCCGGCATCGAGGTCCTGCCCTCGCAGCCGGGCGAGCCGCGGTACACCAACTCCGCGACGCCGCGGTTCCAGGTCCGCGCGGACGACGCCGACAACGGCACGCTCGGCGTGAACGTCGACCTGTGGCGGGCCGGCAGCTTCGTCAACAGCATCTACCGGGAGGTCCCGGCCAACACCTATCTCCAGGTGGGCCCCGCCGACCTGGGGGTGGCGAAGCTGGACGAGGGAGTCCCGTACACGGTCTGGACGCGGGTGATGGACGCCAACTCGGCGACGGGGTGGTCCGGTACGAGTTTCGTCGTCGACACCACCGCCCCCGGCGCGCCGACGGTCACCTCGGCGGACTACCCGTCGGACGGGCTCTGGCACGGCGCGGCCAACCAGGCCGGCTCGTTCACGTTCACCCCGCCCGCGGGGACGAGCGACCTGGCGGCGTACGTCTACACGCTGGACGGCGTGGCGCCGGTGACGGTGAACGCCACGGCCGGGCTGACCACGTCGATTACCCCGGCCACCGAGGGCCGGCGCGTGCTCAAGGTGCAGGCCAAGGACCGTGCGGGCAACCTGTCCCCGCCGGCCGAGTACGTGTTCCACGTCGGCCAGGCGGGTATCAGTTCGCCGGTGAACGGCACCCAGGCGGCCAAGCGCGTCAAGCTGTCGGTGGACGCGCAGGCGCAGTTCAAGCGGGTGGTCTACGAGTACCGCCGCGGCCCCGGCGCCACCGAGTACACCGTCCCGCGCGCCAACCTGACCAAGGCGGACAACACGGCGGTCACCGAGGACAAGCCGCGCCTGGCGGACCTCGGCCCGCACGCCAACTGGAACGTCCTGGACACCCTCGGCAACGTCGGCGGTGTGGTGCAGGTCCGTGCCAAGCTGTTCCCCGAGGACGGTTCCGGCAACGGCTACACCACCGCCTGGAACACCCTGACGGTGGACCGCAACGCCGACGGTGCCACGAGCGCCGAGGCGGGTCCCGGTTCGGTGAACCTGCTCACCGGTGACTACACCACCACCGCCACCGACGCCGGCGCGTTCGGGATGTCGGTCTCCCGTACGTCGTCCTCGCGCGGTACGGACCGCGGCTGGCAGCCGCAGGGCGAGCGCCTGACGACCAACCAGCGCCAGGTGGGCACCGACACGGCCGGCTTCACCCCCGGCCAGGCGGACATCAGCCGCTCGACCGTGCGCGGTCACGACAGCTCGACCGACTCGCTGCTGGTCAAGCCCGGCAACGGCTGGGACAGCTACGCGGCCGTCGGTCCGGAGTACACCCTCGCCCAGGGCATGCGGCCCGGTAGGACGTACCGTCTCACCGGCTGGATCTACGTGCCGGGCGCGACCGGCCTGGGCAACCCGCTCGCCGACCGCGGCCTGACGCTGACCGGCCTCTACCACACCGCGGCCGGGTACGGCCAGACCACCTCGAAGAAGGCCTCGTTCACGGACGGCTGGCAGCAGCTGACCGTCGACCTGGCCGTTCCGAAGGACGCCGACCAGGCGTGGTTCCGGCTCTACAACGGCAACCTGCCCGGCACGGGCAAGGAGGTCTTCTTCGACGACCTGTCGCTGAAGGAGATCGTGGCGCCGTTCGGTCCGCAGTGGGCCGGCGGCCCGGACGCGGGCGCGGGGTCGGACTACCGCTCGCTGTCGTTCCCGCAGTCCGACCTGGTCGAGATCAAGGGCAACGACGACGGCACGCTGACCTTCGCCAAGGGTGCCAACGGGACGTTCTTCCCGGAGCCGGGTGCGGAGTCGGTGACGCTCAAGGCCGTGCCGGCCACCTCGGGCGCCCTCCTGCTGAACAGCAGTGGCCAGTGCCTGGAGGCCCCCAACGGCGTGGCCGGCAACGGGGCCGTCCTCCAGCCGGCCACCTGCACCGGTGCGGCGAACCAGCAGTGGACCCGGGGTGAGGACCTGTCGCTGCGACTGCTGGGCTACTGCCTGGACAACCCCTACGGTCAGGTGGCCGACGGCACCCAGGTGGTGCTGTGGGGCTGCAACGGCGGGGACAACCAGAAGTGGGACGTGCGCACCGACGGCCAGGTGCTCAGCCTCTACTCGGGCAGGTGCCTGGACACCGACCACGGTGCCTCGGTGTGGGTGTGCTGGGCCGGTCCGAACCAGGTCTGGGACGTGCAGACCAACGCCGTCACCTACGAGCTGACCGAGCTGGACGGAACCAGGACGGTCTTCGCCCGGCAGGCCGGTTCGAACAGCTATCAGGTGGTCAGCGAGACCGGTCCGGGTGCGCCGTCGGCGACCCGCTACCTGTACGACACCACGGACGGCCGGGCACTGGTGAAGCGGGTGATCCCGCCGGTCGAGGCCGGGGTGGACGACGCCAACCGCTGCTCGGTGGAGCCGCTGCCGCGCGGCTGCGAGGCCATGGACTACGAGTACGCCAAGTCGACCACCGCCACGGCCACCGCCCCCGGTGACTACCTGGACCGCGTGAAGGCGGTCAAGGTGTGGTCGTGGAACCCGGCGACGTCCAAGCAGGAGGCCGTCGAGGTCGCGCACTACGCGTACGACGACAAGGGCCGCCTGGCGGAGAGCTGGGACCCGCGCCTCGCGCAGCCGTTGAAGACCACGTACGGCTACGACGACGCGGGCCGGGTCGTCCGGACCACGCCGGCGGGCCAGCTGCCGTGGAACTTCGACTTCGGCCAGGCCGCGGCGGACCAGGACCCGGGGCGGCTGCTGAAGGTCCGCCGGGCCGCGCTGGCGCAGGGCAGCAAGGACCAGGTGAGCGGTGAGACGGCGACCAACGTCGTCTACGACGTGCCGCTGACCGTCGGCGCGGGCGGTCCGTACGACATGGGCGGCGCGGACGTGGCCAAGTGGGCGCAGACGGACGCTCCCACCGACGCCACCGCCGTCTTCGATCCCGAGGACGACCCGGGCACCAACACGGCGACCCCGGTGAAGCCGGGCAAGGACGGCTACAAGCCCGCCGCCGTGCACTACCTCAACGCCTCCGGCAACGAGGTCAACACCGCCTCCCCGTCCGTCACCCCCGGCGGTGACATCGACACCAAGGAGTACGACCGCTACGGCCACGTGGTGCGCGCCCTGGAGGCGACCAACCGCTCGATCGCGCTCGGCACCCACCCGGACGCGGCCCGGTACGCGGCCGAGCTGAACCTCCCGGCGGACTCCGCCGCCCGGTCCCGGCTGCTGGACTCGCGCACCGTCTACACGGCCGACGGCCTGGACGTGGCGGAGACGCTCGGCCCGGTCTACCGCGCCTCGCTGACCGAGCAGGTCGGCGGCCAGTCCACCCCGGTCACCTCGACCTGGGAGGCGGAGAAGCTGCCGCAGCTCGGCGCCACGGCGCCGGTGCGGGTGATCAACGACAACGGTGCGCTGTCCTGGTCCGGCGGCGCGCAGCTCAACCTGGTCGGGACGCAGGCGGGCGCCTACGACGTGATGCGCGTCAGCGTCCCGGAGGAGGGCGAGTACGTGCTCTCCGGCCAGCTGACGCGGTTCAACGACCACGGCGTCGTCCAGTTCGCGATCGACGGGCAGAACGTCGGCCAGCCGATCGACACCTTCGACGCCAACCCGGCCGGCTCGACGGCCCCGTACACGGCGGGTCAGTCCGTCCGGCTGACCCGCGGTGACCACGAGCTCCGGTTCACCGTCACCGGCACCAACGCGGGCAGCCAGGGCGACCGTTACCACGCGGGCCTGGACACCATCACGCTGACCAAGAGCACCGTCAACCCGACGCTCCCGGCCGGGACGCCGGTGGTGGTCCGCGACCACAACACCAACACCTACGACGAAGGGAAGCCCGACGGCCAGGCCTACCACCTGGTCACCACCGCCACCGACGGCGCCCGTATCGACGGCTACGCCGACGACGCCGAGCCGCGGGTCACCAAGAACGGCTACGGCACCCCGATCGGCGGCACCTCGGGCTGGACGCTGAAGAAGGCGACGTCGGTGACCACCGACGCGCTGGGCGCCAAGCTCACCACGACCACCCGCTACGACGCGCAGGGCCGCACGGAGGAGGTCCGGGTCCCGGGCTCCGACACGGCGGACGCCTCGACGGTCAAGTCGGTCTACTACACGGCGGGCGCCAACGCCGCCAACGCGGCCTGCGCCAACCGTCCCGAGTGGGCGGGGCAGTCGTGCGTGACCGCGCCGGGCGCGGCGGTGACGGGCGCGGACGCGGCGCGGATGCCGACCACGCTGCCGGTCAAGCAGGTCACCCGGTACTCGCGCACCGGCAAACCGGAGGAGGTCGTCGAGACCAACGCGGGCAAAACCCGCAGGTCCGTCACCGTGTACGACTCCGTGGACCGGGCGGTCTCCGTCGAGGTCACCGGTGATGAGGGCCAGGCGGTGCCGAAGGCCGTCACCGCCTACGACCCGGCGACGGGAGAGGCCGTGTCGACCACGGCGGGCGGCAAGTCCGTCACCACGGTGAAGGACGTCCTCGGCCGGACGATCTCCTACACCGACGGCGACGGCGCGACCACCACGACCGAGTACGACAGGTTCGGCAAGCCGGTCAAGGTCACCGACCCCACCGGTACCACCGCGTTCACCTACGACCGGGCCAAGGAGCCGCGCGGCCTGCTCACCTCGGTCAACGACAGCAAGGCCGGTGAGTTCACGGCGAAGTACAGCCCGGACGGTCAGCTCGTCGAGCAGACCTACCCCGGCGGCATCGTCCGCAAGGACACCCTGAACGCCTCCGGCAAGGCCGTCGCCCGCACCTACGCCCGCGCCTCCGACGGCAAGGTCGTCTGGGCGCAGAACGAGGAGCTCTCCACCCAGGGGCAGGTGGTCAAGGACAGCAGCACCAACGGCATCAAGTCCTACGGCTACGACCGCCTCGGCCGCCTGGTCAAGGCCGAGCAGTCCACGGCCGCCGCCGGCTGCACCACCCGCACCTACACCTACGACGTCCACTACAACCGCACCGCCAAGTCGGTCTCCGGCCCGGCCGGCGACGGCACCTGCACCACCACCGGCGCCACCACGACCGCGTACGCCTACGACAGCGCCGACCGGATCGCAGGCGCCGGCTACACCTACGACGCGTTCGGCCGCACGCTCACCACGCCGACCGGCACGGCCTTCGGCTACCGGGTCAACGACCTGGTCGCCAGCCAGGAGACCGCGACCACGAAGCAGACCTGGACCCTGGACCCCGCCGGCCGCCTCAACGGCAGCACCACCGCCACCAAGCAGCCGAACGGCAGTTGGTCCACCACCACCACCCGCCTCAACCACTACGGCAGCAGCGGCGACAGCCCGCGCTGGATCACCGAGGACACCGCCGGCGCCTGGACCCGCTACGTTCCCGGCACCGACGGCGACCTCGCCGCCAGCGCCACCAACGCAGGGGAGATCAAGCTCCAACTCACCAACCTGTTCGGATCGGTGGTGCTCACCACCGACACCGCCCTGACCACCCCGGTCCTCCTCGACGCCGACGAGTACGGCAACCCGGCCGCCGGTCAGACCGCGGCCCGCTACGGCTGGCTCGGCGCCAAGCAGCGCTCCGCCGAGGCCCAGGACGGCATCGTCCTGATGGGCGTGCGACTCTACGACCCGGCCACCGGCCGATTCCTCTCCGTCGACCCGGTGCCGGGCGGCAGCGCCAACGCCTACGGGTACCCGTGCGACCCGATCGGCCAGTACGACCTCGACGGGCGGAAGTGGAGCTGGAAGTCGCTCATCAAGCCGAAGGTGACGGTCAATCCGGTCAAGGCGGCGAAGCTGGTCGGCCGCAAGGTCGTGACCGGTGCGAAGATCATCGGCAGCAATGTCCAGCGGACGGTGGCGGTTGCGCAGACGGCGGCCGTGGACGTCGTGATGATGCGGGTGGCGCCGGTCCTCGGGTACCAGTGCCGTGGCAACCTCGAGTTCCGCGTCTGCGAGGGCGGGGTGGGGCTGCACCAGCGCGGTGGTACCACGATCGGATCGAGCTTCTTCACCCCTCGCCGCTCTGCTCCGATCCCGCCGCACGTGCTCGATCATGAACGGCGGCATGTCCAGCAGTGGCGTACCTATGGTCAGTTCTTCCCGTTCCTGTACTTTGGAGCCGGGGTGAACCCGTGCACCAATATCTGGGAGCGCCGGGCCGGTCTGGAGGACGGGGAGTACAGGGGGTGCTGAGGCGTTCTCTGGCGGCCGGGCTCGCTGCGGTCAGTGCGATGCTGCTGAGCGGCTGTTTCATGTCGGACCCGGAGCCGTACTACTTCGGGTTCCGGGTCGCCGGGGGGCGGGTCGAGGTGTTGTTCCCGCTCTGTCCGGGTGAAGCGCTCACCGATGTGAGTGGCTTTGACATGACGGGCAAGCAACGGGAGTTGTTCGCCGCTTCGGCGCCGACGTCGCCCGAGGCGAGTGCCGGGCGGGTCGTGGTTCTGGGGGTGTCGGACTCCGGGGGCCAGGCCTGGTTGCCGGAGGGATTCGCCGAGCGGACGGTCTACGAGGAGGTGCCGGTCCTGCCGAAGTTCCTGGGGGTCGGGTACCGCTCGGCCGGTGGCGGGGCGGACGACGTGACCGACACGGAGAAGGCCGCCGCGGCGGTCCTGGGGCCCGACCAGTACTGGACCCGGGAGGGGCCGCGCACGGCCGGGCAGATCAACCAGCAGTTCCGCTGCAACGCCCCGCGATAGGAGCGCTGTTCGGGACCGAGTGGCGCCGCCCCGGGGACTTCGGTCCCCGGGGCGGCGCCGGTTTGTCGTTGTTGCGCGCCCGTGGCCGTGGGCGCTGGGTCATGATGGGAGGGCCCGCCGACCGCACGGAGGTTCCATGGAGCACCGTTCCGACCGCGCCCTCGACCGCAACCTCGCCACGTCCGCGGACCGGGCGGACTACCTGGTCGAACTCTCCAACGTCGTCCGGCGGACGGACTTCGGCGGTTCCGCGCCGCGCTCGCTGCACCGGCTGGCGCTGGTGGTGGACGCGCTGGTGCGGCTGACCGGCGACCGGGAGGTGGCGGTGTACTGCGTGGCCGACCGCAGCCTGCTGGGCGGGCGGCGGGAGTTCGAGGACGCGGCGGACGCCCGGACGCTGGCGCGGTGGGTGGCCGAGGGGCTGGTGGAGGAGGTGCCGGACGCCGACGAGCGGGTGCTGGAGATCGCCGGCATGACCGGGATCCAGGTGGTCACCGCCGACCACTATGACGACCACCGGATCGAGCACCCGTGGATCCAGGGCAACACCTGGCAGTTCCTGCGGCCGGAGGCTGCCGGGCGCGGCGTGGTGCGGCTGGTGCCGCTGGACATGGGGTACCGGACCGGCGCGGAGATCTCCAAGAAGATGGAGCTGTCGGCGCTCAAGAAGCAGGGGCTGCTGACGGCCGGCCGCCAGCCGCTGGTCGAGGTGGTCGGGCGGGCCTGGCGCTGCCCGGACACCCGGTGCGGCCTGTACAGCGTGCGCCGCGGCGGGCGGGTGATGCTGCCCCGGATGCGCCGGGGCGTGCCGACCTGCGAACTGCACGGCACGCCGCTGCTCGACGACGGGGCCCGGCCCGGGGCCGCCCAGGTCAAGGTGGTGCTGGACGGGGCGTGCGTGGCCCGGTACACGCTGGACGAGGGGACGCGGACGGCCGTCGGCCGGGCGCCCGGGGCGGCGGAGGACGGCATCGCGTTGCTCGGCCTGCTGCCCGCCGAGCGGGCCGCGCTGGTGAGCCGCCGGCACCTGACGGTGTCGGTGCGCGGCGGCGCGGTGACGGTGCGGGACACCAGCACCTACGGCAGCCGGATGCGCGCGGCCGGGCGGCGCGGCCACCTGGGCCCGTGGGAGCGGCTCCCGCCGGGCGCCGACCGGCCCTTCCGCCCGGGCGACGAGGTCGAGTTGACGCCCGGGCTGGTGTTGACCCGCAGCGGCCGCCGCTTCCCGGCGGAGCTGGCCGGCGCCTGGCAGTCGGAGGCGGGCCGCACCCCGCTGCCGCCGGGGGCCGCCGAGCCGACGCGCTACTTCTGACAGGCCGACGGGCCGACGTGCTGATGTGCTGACGTGCTGACGTTCACACGCTGCGGTCCGTCAGGATCTCCCGGACGACGTGCCGGGCATTGGCGGCCAGCGGCGGGTTGGTGGTGCGGTAGTAGGGCAGTTGGACCAGGGCGATGGACAGCGCCCAGGCGCGGCCGCGCTCCCAGGTGGCGTCGTCGACGGCCAGGGAGGTGCGGAAGGCCGGGCGGGCGCTCGGCGGGAGCAGGCTCCAGGCGGGCAGCAGGTCGACGGTCGGGTCGCCGACCCCCAGCAGGCCGAAGTCCAGGACGGCGCCCAGGCGCTGGCCGGTGACCAGGAGGTTGCCGGGGGTGAGGTCGCCGTGCACCCAGACCGGTGGCCCGGCGGGCCCGGGAAGGCGCAGGGCCTTGTCCCACAGCGCGGTCGCCGTCTCGGTGTCGATCACCCCGCGCAGCCGTCCGATGGCGGCCCGGGTGGCGGCGTCGCGGCCGGCCAGCGGGCCCGCGCGAAGCGCTGCCGGGGCGTCCGGGGCGGGCTGGACGGAGCGCAGTGCGGTGATGAAGTCGGCGAGGTCGTAGGCGAGTTGGACGGGGTTGGAGATCGATCCGGGGACCGGGTTGGCGCCGTCCAGCCAGCGCAGCACCGACCAGCTCCAGGGGTAGCCGACGGACGGCCGGCCCTGGCCGACCGGCACCGGGACGGGCACCGGCAGGTGCCGGGCGAGGCGGGGGAGCCAGCGCTGTTCGCGTCCGAGGTTCCCGGCGGCCCAGGCGGCCCGGGGAAGGCGGACGGCGAGTTCGGGGCCGAGCCGGAACATCGCGTTGTCCGTGGTGGTGAGCCCGGCGGGCGCGAGCGGAAGGCCCTTCCACTGCGGGAACTGGACGGCGATCAGCCGCCGTACCAGGCCGGTGTCGATGGCGGGTTCGTCGTCGTGCAGGCGATCGTGCAGACGGTCGTGAGGGTGGTCGTACAGGTGGGCGTCGTCGTGCATGTGGTCGGGCGTCCGAGCGGCTGCGCACATGCCCGGCACTGTACGCCGCGAGGGGCCCGCGCTCAGGCGGATTTCGAACACCAGGGTGAGAACATGAGTATTCGGGGGAGGCGTTGGGTTTCCCGGGGGGCGCTCGGGATCGCGACGGGAGTCGTCATGGGCGGCCGCGCGCCACGCCCGGGGTGGTGGGGGCGGGGCGGGGCGTCGGGGGTTGCTGCGAGAATGCGGGGGTACGGACAGCAACTCTGAAGAAGGTGACCGGCTTCGTGACCACGCCAGTCGAACAGGCGGCCAAGCAGGCCCAGCAGGCGATCGAGCGGAAGATCGCCGAGGAACTGGGCGTCCGCGAGGGGCAGGTGAAGTCGGCGGTCGAGCTGCTGGACGGCGGCGCGACGGTGCCGTTCGTGGCCCGCTACCGCAAGGAGGTCACCGGATCGCTGGACGACGCGCAGCTGCGCACGCTGGAGGAGCGGCTGCGCTACCTGCGGGAGCTGGAGGAGCGCCGCACCGCCGTCCTGGAGTCGATCGAGGCGCAGGGCAAGCTGGACGACGCGCTCCGCGCGCAGGTGCTGGCCGCCGACTCCAAGGCGCGGCTGGAGGACATCTACCTGCCGTTCAAGCCGAAGCGGCGCACCAAGGCGCAGATCGCCCGCGAGGCCGGTCTGGAGCCGCTGGCGGACACCCTGCTGGCCGACCCGACGCAGGACCCGGCCGCGCTGGCGGCGGGCTACCTCAACGAGTCGGTGGCCGACGCGCCGGCCGCGCTGGAGGGCGCCCGGGCGATCCTGGTCGAGCGCTTCGGCGAGGACGCCGACCTGGTCGGCTCGCTGCGCGAGCGGATGTGGACCCGCGGCCGGATGGTCGCCACCGTCCGCGAGGGCAAGGAGCAGGAGGGCGCGAAGTTCGCCGACTACTTCGACTTCGCCGAGCCGTACACCAGGCTCCCCTCGCACCGCGTCCTGGCGATGCTGCGCGGTGAGAAGGAGGAGGTCCTGGACCTCGACCTGTCCCCGTACGACGGCGAGGAGGCCGGCGACCTGCCCGGCGCCAGCGACTACGAGCAGCGGATCGCCGCCCGCTTCGGCATCGCCGACCACGGCCGCCCGGCCGACAAGTGGCTCGGCGACACCGTCCGCTGGGCCTGGCGCACCCGGGTCCTGGTGCGGCTCGGCATCGACCTGCGGGGCCGGCTGCGCGCCGAGGCCGAGGACGAGGCGGTGCGCGTGTTCGCCGCCAACCTGCGGGACCTGCTGCTCGCCGCCCCGGCCGGCACCCGCGCCACCATGGGCCTGGACCCGGGCTTCCGCACCGGCGTCAAGGTCGCCGTGGTGGACGCCACCGGCAAGGTGGTCGCCTACGACACGATCTACCCGCACCAGCCCGCCAACAAGTGGGACGCCGCGCTGGCGACCCTGGCCGCGCTGGCGAGGAAGCACGACGTCGACCTGGTGGCGATCGGCAACGGCACCGCCTCCCGGGAGACCGACAAGCTCGCCGAGGACCTCCTCAAGCGCCACCCCGAGCTGAAGCTCACCAAGGCGATCGTCAGCGAGGCCGGCGCCTCGGTCTACTCGGCCTCCGCCTTCGCCTCCCAGGAGCTGCCGGAACTGGACGTGTCGATCCGCGGCGCGGTCTCGATCGCCCGCCGGCTCCAGGACCCGCTGGCCGAACTGGTCAAGATCGACCCCAAGTCGATCGGGGTCGGCCAGTACCAGCACGACCTGAGCGAGGTGAAGCTCTCCCGCTCGCTGGACGCCGTCGTCGAGGACTGCGTCAACGCGGTCGGCGTGGACGTCAACACCGCCTCCGCCCCGCTGCTCACCCGGGTCTCCGGCATCACCGGCACGCTCGCCGACAACATCGTCGCCCACCGTGACGCCAACGGCCCGTTCCGCACCCGCAAGGCGCTGAAGGACGTGTCCCGGCTCGGCCCGAAGGCCTTCGAGCAGTGCGCGGGCTTCCTGCGCATCCCGGGCGGCGACGACCCGCTGGACGCCTCCAGCGTGCACCCGGAGGCGTACCCGGTGGTGCGCCGCATCCTCGCCACCACCGGCGGGGAACTGCGCGAGCTGATCGGCAACAGCGGGAAGCTGCGCACCCTGCGGCCGGGCGACTTCGCCGACGACACCTTCGGCGTGCCGACCGTCACCGACATCCTCGGCGAGCTGGACAAGCCGGGCCGTGACCCGCGTCCGGCGTTCCGCACCGCGACCTTCAAGGAGGGCGTCGACAAGATCGGCGACCTGGAGGTCGGCATGGTGCTGGAGGGCGTGGTCACGAACGTGGCCGCGTTCGGCGCCTTCGTCGACGTGGGCGTGCACCAGGACGGCCTGGTGCACGTGTCGGCGCTGTCGAAGAACTTCGTCAAGGACCCGCGCGAGGTGGTCAAGCCGGGCGACATCGTGACCGTCCGGGTGACCTCGGTGGACGTGCCGCGCAAGCGGATCGGGCTCACCCTGCGGCTGGACGACGAGGTGGGACGCGGCGGCGAGGGCGGCGGACGCGGCGGCGAGCGGCAGGCCCGCCCGCCGCGCCAGGAGCGGCGCGGTGGCGGTCAGGGCGGCGGCCAGGGCGGTCAGGGCGGTCAGGGTGGCCAGGGTGGTGGACGCGGGCAGGACCGCCGCGACCGGGGTGACCGGGGCGACCGCGGCGGGTCGGCGCCGCTGGGCAACAGTGCCATGGCGGACGCGCTGCGCCGGGCCGGCCTGGCCGGCGGCGGTTCGGCGGACGACCGCCGTTCCGGCGACCGTCGCTCCGGGCGGCGCTGAGGCGGGGCCGGCGCGCCGCTGGGCATGTGCGCGGGGCGGGCCGGGGGGCAAACCGCCCCCCCCCCCCCCCCCCCCCCCCGCCCCCCCCACACACCCCAATAGTACACAAAAGAGGTTGGGAGACACACGGCAGGAGCCCCCCCCC